>NZ_JBHXQN010000052.1:0-43674 GCF_042717785.1 Streptomyces sp. NPDC058619 | reverse complement strand
GGGCCGCCGGGGGGGGGGCGCCCGGCCGCGCCCTCGCCCCCGCCCCCCCCCCCGGCCCCCCCCCCCCCCCCCCCCCCCCCCCCGGGGCCCCCCCCCCCCCCCCCACGCCCCCGCCCGCGGGGCCGGTCAGCCGGCGGGACGTCCGCGTGCGGGTGGGCCCAGACTCCAGTCGAGGCGTCGGCGGAAGTACACCAGGGGCTCGGCCTCCGCCACCGCGCAGTCGACGACCTCGCCCACCACGACCACGTGGTCGCCGTGCGGGAGCAGCACGCCCGTACGGCACTTCGCGTAGACCGGGACCCCGACCAGCCGGGGAACCGGCCCGTCCCACTCCCAGAGCACGTCGGCGAACTTGTCCTCGGAGCTGCCCGCGAAGGTCTGGGCCAGGGAGGAGTGGGTGCGTGCCAGCAGGTGGACGCCGAAGTGCGCGCCCGGTACCGCGGCGAGCTCCCGGCAGGTCCGAGAACTGCGGGCGAGCGCCACCAGGATCGACGGCGGGGCCGCGCTGTAGGAGCAGAGGGACGACACGAGCAGCCCGCAGGGCCGCCCGTCGTCCCGCCGGGCGGAGACGACCGCCACCCCTGACACCAGCCGGGACATCGCCTCCGTGAACCCGCCCGCCTGGCCGGCTCCCCGGCTCTCGTCCCGGCCGGGGTCCTGTGCGCGTGCGCGTTCCCGGCGCTGCTTCTCCTGCTGTCGGAGGTCCATCCGGCCCCCCTACGCGTGAGCGCGCTCGGCCGCGCGCAGGCAGGTCTCCCGACGGCTCCGCGCCTCGGAGTCGTCGGTGACGGCCAGGACGGCCTCGAAGTCGGCCACGGCCCGTTCGAAGCTGCCCGCCGCTTCGTGCACCACGCCCCGGTTGAACCGGAAGTCGGGCCGGCCTTCGAGCTCCACCGCACGGTCGAAGTCGGCGAGCGCCCCGACCAGGTCGCCCTCCAGGTAGGCGAGTTCGGCCTTGATCGCCCACGCCTCGGCCAGCTCGGGGTCCAGGCGCAGGGCCTCGGCCAGGGCGGCGCGCGCCTCGGCCGTCCGGCCGTCCTCGCCCCACAGGCGTCCCTGCAGACAGAGCAGGTGCGGGTGTTCGGGGTCGAGCCGCAGACCGGCCGTCACGTCCTCCAGCGCGGCCGTGTCGTCGCCCCGGTCGGCCAGCAGGCCCGCGCGCGCGAGCAACGCCTCCAGATGGCCGGGTTCCAGCTCCAGGGTCCGGTCGAAGTCGGCCAAGGCCCCTTCGGCGTCGCCGAGTTCCAGCAGGGCCTCGCCGCGGTTGTAGTGCGCCTCGGGGAAGGGCGGCTCAAGGGCCAGCGCCCTCTCGTAGTCGGCTATGGCCTCTTCGACGCGGCCCAGGCGGCGCAGCATGCTGCCGCGGTTGAAGTAGTGGTCGGCGAAGTCGCTGTCCGCGTCGATGATCGAGGCGTAGTCGGCGAGGGCCTCCTCCAGGCGGCCGCTCATGCCGTTCACCTGGGCCCGGTTGTAGCGCAGGCCCACGCGGTGCCATGTCCGCTCGCCGATGCCCAGTTCGCGGTCGAGCCTCTCGATCCCCTCGTCGAGCAGCCGCAACGCCTCGTCGGGCCGGCCGGCCCTGACCTCCACCAGGGCCAGCCCGTTGCGGTTGAACACCGAGTAGAAGGCGCGTTCCTTGGGATCGGGCAGCAGGTCCGAGATCGCGATGGCCTGGTTGACGTAGGCCCTGGCCCGCCGGTCGTCGCGCAGTTCGGGCGGGAAGTGGCGGGCGTAGAGCATGCCCGTCTCGTAGGCGAGGCTCATGTGGTGCTTTGGCATGGAGGTCGCCGCCCGGGCCTCCTCCTGGACCGCGGCCGACTCCTCCGGCCGCCCCGCGGCGGCCAGGCACACGCCCGTCTCCCGGGTGAAGGGCCACCAGAGTTCGGGGCGCGTGACGGGATCCGCCCGGTGGCGGCCCTCCTCGCCCATCTCGGCCGCGGCGTGGTAGAAGCCGAAGTACTTGCAGCGGCCCTGTGCCCACCGCAGGGCGTCGAGGCCGGCGCCGTCGGAGTCGCTGCCCCGCAGCAGGTGGTACGGCAGGGCGCCCAGCTTCAGGGACGGTTCCGCCTCCGCCCGGGAGGCCAGTGTCGCGGCCCTGCGGTCGTGCAGGCCGGCGCGCTCCTCGTCGCCGAGCGCCCGGTACGCGGCGTGCAGCGCGGGATCGTCGTCGACGCACTCCCCCTCGACGTACCGGGTGGCCGCCTGGAGCGGCGTCTCCGTACGGGCGTCCGCGCCGTCGGGCCCGGGGCCGGATGCGGTGTCCGGGCGGTGGATGCGGGTGGTCCGGGTCGCGAGTTCCGAGGGGAGGGAGACCGACAGCATGCCGGGAGGGTCGGCGAGGGTGTCCGTGTCGGTGCCGATCACGAGGGTCAGCAGCTCCGCGGGGATGCGCCGCAGCGCGGCGGCGAGGAACTCCCGGTCGGTGACGTCCGCGTGGTGGACGTTCTCCACCACGAGGGTGCGCGGACCGTAACCGGCCCCGGCCAGCGCGGCGAGCAGGAAGTCCACGAGGCCGTGCGCGACCCGCAGCGAGTGCAGCCGGGCCGGGTACCTGGTCGCCTCGCCCGGCGCCTTCGCGTTCTGCTCCAGCGCCCGTTCCTTCGGCGGCACCAGCGGCGCCAGCTCCGGCGTGCTCTCCTGGAGTTCGATGTAGTGGCGGGCGGCCAGCTCCGGCTGTCGGCGCAGCGCGTCCGGCGCCACCTGCCGCAGCAGCTCGCCGGCCGCCGTGTAGGGGCCCCGGAGGCGCCGGTGCGCGTCCACCACCGTCAGTGGGGAGGGCAGTCCGAGGCCGGCCCGCAGCCGGTCGCGCTCGCGACGCCGGGGAGCCGAAATCCAGTAGTGGCCGGTCATGAACGTACCTTTCGCGGGGGCCGACGGGGGCACGCGTCAGTCGATGACGTGGTGGGTCCTGGACCGTCGGGCGCGCACGCGTTCCCTGGCGGCGATCCAGAGGGTGAGGGCGATCTGGCCGAAGGTCAGGAAGAGGAAGGCCGAGGAGTCCAGGAGCTCGGTCCAGCTCGACCCCTCACCCGCGCCGAAGCGGTCGATCGCGCCGGAGACCATCCGTACGAAGACCGGGGCGAGCGCGAGCACGAAGGTGCCGAGGCTGACGGTGTAGCCGGCCACGATGAGCCAGGAGTACCAGCGTGCCGCCCGGCGGTCCACCGGGTGCCACTGGGACTCGTCCGCCAGCCGTTCGGTCCGCCCGCACCACCGCAGGAACCGGTTGCGCAGCAGGCGGACGGAGGTGGTGTGCAGGTCCACGCAGCCGAGCAGAGTGGTGATCAGCACGTAGACGTCGGTGCGGAGGTAGAGGAAGAACTGCCACAGCAGGCGCAGCAGGGCGGCGAAGGCCAGCCCGAGGCACACCCGGCTGGTCGGCGTTTCGGCCCCGCCGGGGCCCCGGGACACGTCCGCCACCGTGATGAGCAGGCCGAGGAGGACGCAGTCGGCGACCATTCCTGCCACGATCGGCAGGTAGCGCTTCCTGCGCTCGACGGCGACCAGGCCGTCCAGTGCCGTCTCGACCACCAGGAAGTAGAAGCGGTACGACAGCCGGGTCCGTGAGCGGACGCCGAGACGCCGTGCGGCCAGGGCGTGGAACGCCTCGTGCACGGCGATGAGGGGGACGGCGGCGACCAGCAGCACGAGGCTGATCACCGCGTAGTAGTCGCTGAACAGCAGGTCCTCGGCCGTCGGTACGAGGTCCGGGGACTGGAACGTGCGCAGCAGCGCCCAGGCCACGACGAGGGCGTAGCAGACCCAGGCGAGCGGCGAGAACATCGCGCGGCCGAGCCTCTGCCAGCGCACCGGCTCCGCCTCCGCGGGCTCCTCGCCGTCCTCGCGGACGAACCCGAGTTCGCGCAGGGCGCCGATGATGTCCTCTACGTCGACCTGCTCGCCGTACTCGGCGGCATACCAGTCGGAGGCCTGCGCCGGCGTGGCCCCGTCCGCCAGGCGGCGCACCAGGTGGGCCCCGTCGGCCGGGAAGATCGCGTAGGAGTCCGTGTCGGGCCGGCCGATGGTGACGTCGTCGCCGTCCTCCAGGTAGACCAGCGTGTGGAACGGCAGCGGCGTGTCGGCGGTGCTGCGGATGCCGTGCTCCGGCATGGGGTCTCCCTCGGCTTCCGGTCCGGACCCGGCACGGGCGGGCGACCGCCTCCCCGGGAGGCGCCGTCGTGCCGGGCGGCGGCCTGAGTCGCCTCGGGCTGCCCGCAGGCACGACGGCGTCGTGGCCCTGGCGTGCTAGGGGCCAGGGCTCAACTGATCCGGGATCAGTTGGGGTTGGTGTAGACGCTGCAAGCAGACGAGGTCAGGCGGACCGGACCGGCCTTGCGTACCTGGATCTTCTTCATTCAGGACACCTCCTTCAACCAGTGGGTGATGCGGACGGGCTCATCCTGGCGAGGGCCGCCATCGTTTCCCCAAAGGCCTGCCAAACCTCTCCCGGGGTGTGCACGCCGCCCGGTCCGGACGGGGCCTTCGCTTCGTAGACTGGCTGCCATGGGTGATCGTCCTGGACTTCGGAGCGTGTCGCCGGTGCTGCTGGGTGCGGGCGGCGGCGCGGACGGCTGGCTCCCCGTCGGCGCCGGCGAGTCGGGGGCCGCCGTCTTCCGCAGCGCGGACGGCTCCCGGTACGCCAAGTGCGTCGCGGCGGCGGACGCGGCCGGCCTGGAGGCCGAGCGCGACCGGGTCGCGTGGCTGTGCACCCGGGGGGTTCCGGGCCCGCGGGTGCTCGACTGGCACTCCGGCGACGCCGGCGCCTGCCTCGTGACCGGCACGGTCTCCGGGGTACCCGCCGACCAGGTGTCCCCGGCGGACCTGCGGGCCTCCTGGGAGCACATCGCGGACGCGGTGCGCGGGCTGCACGAAGTGCCCGTACGGCAGTGCCCGTTCGGCCGGGACCTGGACGGGGTGGTGGCCGTGGCGCGCGATGTCGTGACCCGCGGCGCGGTGAACCCGGAGTTCCTCCCCGTCGAGCAGCAGCGCACGCCGCCCGCGGACCTGCTGGGCCGCCTCGTGCCGCAGGTCGCGCGGCGACGGGAGCAGGAGGCCGCCGACACGGTCGTCTGCCACGGAGACCTGTGCCTGCCCAACATCGTCCTCGACCCGCGGACCCTGGAGGTCTCGGGCTTCATCGACCTGGGCCGCCTGGGACGGGCCGATCGCCACGCCGACCTGGCGCTGCTGCTCGCCAACGCCCGGGAGACGTGGCCGGACGAGGAGCGGGCGCGGGCCGCGGACGCGGCGTTCGCCGCGAGGTACGGCACGTCCCTCGACCACGACCGCCTCCGTTTCTACCTGCACCTGGACCCCCTCACCTGGGGATAGGCGGCAGCCTGGGAGAACGGCGACCGGCAGATTCCCGTGCGGGACCTGGCAAAAGCCAAGGGCTTTCCAGCCCATTCCTTTACCGGGCGGGAGGTGTCGGCACTTCCGCTGCGGCTACCATGGGATGCACATCAGACACACTGCGTAGTGGAGGCGTAATGCTGGGTCTGGTTCCCGGCGCCAAGCCCGATCAGGGCGGGAGCGCCCTGGGACTCGGCGAGATCAGTGCGAATCCCTGGGTCTTCAAGTGCATGGGCCGCTGCTACAGCGCCGCGAAGTCCGGTGGCGCCGTCGTCATCCAGGACATCACCGACATCACGCGGCCGTTCCCCGTCGGCAGGGCCGAGCCCTCCTCCGACATGCTGTGGAGCGTCCGGACCCCCCGGGGTCAGCTCGCCGGCCACACCGGCGGCACCCTGCACGCGGTCGCGGCGCTCCGGGAGGCCGCCCTGCCGCCCGGCGGCCCTTTCCCCGGGGTCTGAGGGGGCGCCGCTCGGCCCCACCGGCGGGGCCGATCAGGGCCGTTGCGGCGCGGCGGTGTAGCGCAGGCCGTCGAAGCGCAGTCGTACGGGTTCCCCGGGGCCGGTTCCGTACGGTGGGGCGGTCGCCCCGGCGACGTGACCTCGATGACGATGCCGAGGATCTTCGCGGCGGCGGCCACGTCGGCCGGGCCCGCCGGCAGCCAGCGGAGGTGCTGCTCGGGGGTCAGGCCCGGCTCCTCCACGCTCAGCGAGCCTCCGAGCAGGACCGCGTGCGCAGCCTGACCGGCGGTCAGGACCACGTCCACGGCGCCGAGATCGGCGACGGGTACCGGGTGGCGGCGGTCCAGCAGGCCGCGGCCGTCCTCGTCGCCGAGCGCCGCCAGCAGCGCCGCCGCGAAGGCGGCCTGGTCGGCTGCGCGGAGGGAGGGCGGCTCCCCCTGGTCCGGTGGGGTGGCGGTGAACTCCGGCCCGAGCGACGGGGGTTCCACCGCACCGGCGGGCGGTCGGGCGGCCTCGGACCCCCCGGCGGCGGGCGGGGTCACGGTGGGCGGGTCGGGCGGTGGGCGGCGGGGGTTGCTCTGCCGGGACCGGCCGCGTGCGGGTCGCGGGGGTCGCGACGGCGAGGCGGTAGTGGCGGTCGTCCAGGACGAGGACGACGTGGGGGCGCGGGGCGTCCGGATCCTCGACGAGCCCGTGGAGGCGGCCGGATCCCGCCCGGCTGCCGGGGGTGAAGGCCTGGAAGCTCCCGTCGCCGCGCACCACGGTCACGTCGATGCCGAAGGTGCGGGCGGCGAGGAGCGGGAGGAGGTCGGCGGCGGAGTGGTCCCAGCCGGCGTCGCCGTCCGCCTCGCCGGGCCGGACCAGTTGGGCGGTCGCGAGGGCGGCGCGGGCGCCGTCGTCCAGGGCGGCGGCGTGCGGAACGACGCCGCGCTGGTCGAACTCCCGGCGGCCGGGCGCACCGGCGGCGAGGTCCGGGGCGGGTCCGGTGGCGTCGGCCTCGGCGGCGGTGAAGACGTCGGTGTCGTCCGGGGCGACGGCGGCGAGGAGGTCCGCGTCGGCGGGGTCGGACAGACGCGCGGCGACGAGCCGGCGCAGGGCCCGGGGGGTCAGCGGGTCGGCCGGGTCTATCCCGTGGCGCGCCAGGAGGGCGGGCGCGGTCCTGGCCAGCCCCTCGGCGAGCGCGTGGAAGAAGGCGTCGCCGTCCCGGGGCACCTCGTGCACGGTGTACGGAACCCCCTCGGGCGAGGTCAGCCGGCTGCCGCCGGCGGACGGGGTGTAGCGGGGGCGCGCGGGCCCGGTCGTGGTGGGTACCGGCGGCGCCGGCGGGGCCCTGGAGGTGACCGGCGCCGGTTCCGCGAGGCCGCCGAGGCGCCGGCGCCCCGCGGCGGTGGCGTTGAGCTGGTGCCAGCGGGTGAGCCGGTCGGTGGCGGCGCGCACCCGGCCGAGGTCGGCCGCGGCGGCCTCCGTCGTCCGGGCGAGGGCGTCCAGTTCGGCCCGGCGGGTGTCGAAGGCGCGGTCGGCCGCGGTGGACCGGCCGGTCGCCCTGGCGAGGGCGGCGCGGGCGGCGGCGTCGGCGCGTACGGGACCGGTGAGTCGGCGGGCGGCGGCGCGCTGTCGGGCCGCGGCGTCGGTCAGCCGCCGGTCGGCCCCGGTCCGCAGGGCGTCGGCGGTCCGCCGGGCGCGCGCGGTTCCGGGCCCGGGGGCGACGGCTGCGGCGACGGCGGCGGCGGCGGCCGGAGCGTCCGTCCCGGGGCCACGCGGCCCGGGGCGCCGTCGAGGACTCCCCGCCTTGCTCGGAGGTCCCGCCGGGCGCGGAACTCCCGCCGGGCGCGGAGATCCCACCTTGCTCGGAACTCCCGCCGGGCGCGGAGATCCCACCTTGCTCGGAAGTCCCGCCGGGCGCGGAAGTCCCGGCTGGCGCGGAAGTCCCGGCTGGCGCGGAAGTCCCGGCTGGCGCGGAAGTCCCGTTGGTCCCGGCAGCCCCCAACTCCCCCAACTCCCCTGACGCCCCGAGCAGTCCCGGTCCCGGCGCAGTCCCCGCCGGCCGGGACGTTCCCGCGCCCGCACCCGGCACGCCCCCCTCGGCGGCCGCGAGTTCGCCGGTGGCCGTGTCGTACAGGGTGCGGGGGGCGGCGGCCCGCCGGCCCGCGGCGAAGCGGAGCGCGGCGGCGGTGCGCCGGGCGGTGGTCAGCCCCTCCTCGGCCTGCCGTAGGGCGTCGGGGTCGGGCCCGTCGCCGGGCAGGGCGGCCCAGCCGTGCAGGGCGTCCAGGGCCTCGCGGGCGGCGTCCTCGGTGGCCCGGCGGTCCGTCCGGCGCGTACGGCGTCGGCCTCGGCCCGCAGCAGGGCGGTGGCGGCGCCGTCCAGGGCGTCGGCGGCGGCGTCCAGGCGGGCCGCCGCCGCGCGGTCCCGTACGGCGTCGGCCCCGGCACGGGCCAGGGCGGTGTCGGCGGCCTCGGCCGCGTCCAGGAAGGGGGCGAGCCGGCGGGCGGCGTCCCCGGCGGCGGAGCGGGCGGGGACGAGTGCCGCGCGCGCGGCCTCCCGGGCCTCGCGCAGTCCGGCCGAGGCGCGCCGCTTCTTCCAGTACGCCCGGTCGGCCCCGGTCCGTGCGGCGGCCGCCCTGCCCACGGCGCCCCAGGCGGCGGAGACCCGGGCGGGGAAGGCGCTGTCGTTGATCAGGCCGAGCTCCCGGGCGACGTCGTCGCGGACCCAGGCCAGGGCGTACGTCCGGGAGGAGACGGCCTTCGGGCCGCGCGGCGGGTGGCCGAAGGCTCCGGCGAGAACCTGCCGAGGCCGCTGTCCTTGATGCCGCGGTGCACCTCGGCGACGCTCAGCCAGTCCGTGGGGACGGCGAACAGGAAGGCCCGGCCCGTCTTGGGCTTGACGTTGAGCGAGGAGAGCCGCTCCGCGCCGACCGGGGCGCCGTCGCCGTCCGCCGCGTACGGGCCGGTGGCCGTCGCGGCGAGCTGGTTGAGGCCGGTGTCCTCGGTGCGGATCGCGACGCCCCGCCGAACGCGGAGTCCTGGGTGTGCTCGTGGGCCACGGCGGTGCCGGTGCCCTCGGCGCTCTCGCGCAGGACTTCGAGCTTCTTGCCGTCGGCGACGGTCAGCAGGACCGCCCGGGAGAAGTCGGGCTTCGCGTGCAGGGAGAGCCGGGCCGAATCGGTGCCGGCCGGATCGCGGTGGGTGAGCCCGGGGACCTCGTATCCGGTCGGGGTGAGCGCCTGGTCGTAGAAGGTGGACAGCGCGGTGTTGGTGGTGCCGTCCTCCAACGTCTGCGCGGCCCCTGCGCCGGGCCGGGTGAGGGCCGTTCCGGCGGCGCAGCGGAGCAGTTCCGTACGGCGTGCGGGGATGGGGAGATGATGACGCAACAGGCCCGCTGCCTGGGGTCGTTGGCGGCTCCCCGGCCTGGAGGACCTGCGGCTGCTGCTGCCGGAGGACCTGCCGGACTCCCGGCCGACCCGGGTCTGACCGCGCCGCGACACCCCCGCGGTGGCGCTGCTACTGCCAGTCGTCCCAGGGCGCCGTCTCGTCCAGGTCGTACGGCGGCTCCTCCTCGTCCGGAGCCTCCGGCTCTGCCACCGGCGCGGCCGCCGCCGCGGCGGCAGGACCGGCCGGGGCGGCCGCGGCGGAGGGCGCCGCGACGGGGGCGGGACCGGCGGCGTCGCGCTGTGCCAGGGTGTCGAGGACGCCCTGGGCGTACTTGGTCAGCTTGGCCTCGCCGACCCCGCCGATCGTGCCCAGCTCCTCCACCGTGGCGGGAAGCCGCGTCGCGATCTCCCGCAGCGTCGCGTCGTGGAAGACGACGTACGCCGGCACGCCCTGCTCGCGCGCCGTCGCGGCCCGCCAGGCGCGGAGTGCCAGGAACACCGGCTCGGCCTCGGCGGGCAGGTCGACCGGTACGCGGGCGCCCTTCCCGGAGCGCGACCCGGACTCCTTCCGGGACGGGGCGGCAACCGCCTTCTCCTTGCGCATCTGGACGGTGCGGCGGCCTCCCAGCACCTCGCCGCTGTCCTCCGTCAGCACGAGCGTGCCGTAGTCGCCCTCGACGGCCAGCAGTCGCTGCGCGAGGAGCTGGCGTACGACCCCCCGCCACTCCGCGGTGCTCAGGTCCGCCCCGATGCCGAACACGGAGAGCGCGTCGTGGTCGAACTGGATGACCTTGGCCGTCTTCTTGCCCTGGAGGATGTCGACGATCTGGCCGGCGCCGAACTTCTGCCGCCGCTCGTTCGCCAGCCTCCACACGGTGGACAGCAGTTTCTGCGCCGCGACCGTCCCGTCCCAGGACTCGGCCGGAGTAAGGCAGGTGTCGCAGTTGCCGCACGCTTCGCCGGACTGCCCGAAGTAGGCGAGCAGCCGCGTCCGGCGGCAGTCGACCGTCTCGCACAGCGCGAGCATGGCGTCCAGGTGCATGCCCAGGGACCGGCGGCGGGCGTCGTCGCCCTCGGAGCCCTCGATGAGCTTGCGCTGCTGGACCACGTCCTGCAGGCCGTAGGCCAGCCACGCCGTGGCCGGCTCGCCGTCGCGGCCCGCGCGGCCGGTCTCCTGGTAGTAGCCCTCGACCGACTTCGGCAGGTCGAGGTGTGCCACGAAGCGCACGTCCGGCTTGTCGATGCCCATGCCGAAAGCGATGGTGGCGACCACCACGACCCCCTCCTCCCGGAGGAAGCGCGACTGGTTCGCCGCCCGCGCGCGGGCGTCCATCCCGGCGTGGTAGGCCACGGCGTCGATGCCCTGCTCCACCAGGAAGGCCGCGGTCTTCTCCACCGAGGCCCGCGAGAGGCAGTAGACGACTCCGGCGTCGCCGTCGTGCTCGGTGCGGATCAGCTCCAGCAGCTGCTTCAGCGGGTTGTTCTTCGGGGCGATGCGGTACTGGATGTTCGGCCGGTCGAAGCTGGCGACGAAGTGCCGGGCGTCCTCCAGGCCGAGCCGCGCCACGATCTCGGCGTGGGTGGCCTCGGTGGCCGTCGCGGTCAGCGCGATCCGCGGCACCTTCGGCCAGCGCTCGTGCAGCATGGACAGCGCGAGGTAGTCGGGCCGGAAGTCGTGCCCCCACTGGGCGACGCAGTGTGCCTCGTCGATCGCGAAGAGCGACACCTTGCCGCGGTCGAGCAGCCGCTGCGCGCTCTCGGTGCGCAGCCGCTCGGGCGCCAGGTAGAGCAGGTCCAGCTCGTCGGCGAGGAACGCCTGCTCGACCGCCTGCCGCTCGTGCGGATCCTGCGTCGAATTGAGGAATCCGGCCCGCACCCCGAGGGCGGTGAGCGCGTTCACCTGGTCCTGCATCAGGGCGATGAGCGGCGAGATCACGACGCCCGTGCCGTCTCTGACGAGCGCGGGGATCTGGTAGCAGAGCGACTTTCCGCCGCCGGTCGGCATGAGGACGAGGGCGTCGCCGCCACCGACGACCTGATCGATGATCTCCTGCTGCTCACCGCGGAAGGAGCTGTATCCGAAGACGCGGTGCAGCACCTGCAGAGCATCGGAGGTATCGGGGGAAGCGTCCGGAAGGGCCATCCTCGAAGCCTAACGGCACCCGCCGACACCCCGGCGCCGTCCGCCCGTGCCTGTGGACGACCGCCCCGCCCGCACACCGCCCCGGAACCGGCCCGGCCGGTCGGGGCGCCGCTCGCCGGTGCCCCTGCGGAGCACTGGGGCGCACGCGCCGGCGCCTCGCCGGCAGGCCTCTCCGTTTCGCGCCAACCCTCGCTCATTCAGGACGAGTTCATCCCCGTCTGACCTATGTTCTACGGGCCACACCCGCCCGCTCCAGGAGGTCAGATTGCAGTCCAGGCGCTCCCCCGCCGTCATCCGCGCCTTACGGCGGTCCCACCTGCTCATCGCCTTCGGCCTCGGCTCGGTGCTGCTCGGGTCGACGCCGTGGCTCGGAGTCGCGAGCCAGGCCGCGGCCGGCCGCGCCCCGGCGCCCCGGCCCGTACCCGCGCCCGCCCCGTTCGAGCAGCAGCCGGCCTCGCAGTCGCCGCACCACGGCATCGCCCCGGCGAACGCCATGGAGCCGGCGGCCCCCCTTCTCGACCGGACCGGATGGACGGCGACGGCGAGCGACGAGGAGACCAGCGGCGAGAACGGCCGCGCGGCCCACGTCCTCGACGGCGACGCCGACACCATCTGGCACAGCAAGTGGAGCGGCACCGCGACCCCCCTGCCCCACAGCATCACCATCGACATGCACCGCACGGCGGTTGTCTCCGCACTCGTCTACCGGCCCCGGCTGAACGGGGCCAACGGGCGCGTCGGCGAGTACGCCCTCAGCGTCAGCGCGGACGGCCAGAGCTGGGGGAACCCGGTGGCCACCGGCACCCTCGCCGACGACGGCAGCGCCAAGACCCTCGGGTTCGCCCCGCAGGGAGCCCGCTTCGTCCGGCTGACGGCCCTCACCGAGGCCGGCGCCCGCGGACCGTGGACCTCCGCGGCCGAGATCAACCTGCTGGGCGACCCCGGCACCCCGGCCGCCACCGTCGACCTGGCCCGGACCGGGTGGACGGCGACCGCGAGCGACGAGGAGACCACCGGCGAGAACGGCCGCGCGGCCCGCGTCCTCGACGGCGACGCCGACACCATCTGGCACAGCAAGTGGAGCGGCACCGCGACCCCCCTGCCCCACAGCATCACCATCGACATGCACCGCACGACCGCCGTGTCCGCGTTCGTCTACCACCCCCGGCCGGACGGTCCCAACGGTCGGGCCGGCACGTACGCCGTCACCACCAGCACCGACGGCTCCGCCTTCGGCGCGCCGGTCGCCTCCGGCACCTGGCGGGACGACGACACCGTCAAGACCGCCACCTTCACACGTGCCGAGAACACCCGCTTCGTACGCCTGACCGTGACCACCGAGGCCGGCGGACGCGGCCCGTGGACCTCCGCCGGGGAGATACGGCTGAGCGGACCGGCCAGTCCGGCCGCGCACGGGGCCTGGGACCGGATCACCGGCTTCCCGCTGGTTCCCGTCGCCACCGCCGCCCTGCCCGGCGACAAGCTGCTGGCCTGGTCGGCGTACGCGGTCGACCGCTTCGGCGACAGCAACGGCTACACCCAGACCGCGATCCTGGACCTGAAGACGGGCAAGGTCACCCAGCGCCGCATCGACAACACCGGCCACGACATGTTCTGCCCCGGCATAGCCATGCTGGCCGACGGACGCGTGCTGGTCACCGGCGGCAGCAACGCGGAGAAGGCGAGCGTCTACGACCCGGCCACCGACCAGTGGTCCGCCACCACGAGCATGAACATCGCCCGCGGATACCAGGCGATGACGCTCCTCTCCACCGGTGAGGCCTTCGTCCTCGGCGGATCCTGGAGCGGCGCCGCGGGCGACAAGGCCGGCGAGGTCTGGTCCCCCGACACCCGCACCTGGCGGACGCTGCCGGGCGTTCCCGCCTCCCCGGCGTTGACGGCCGACCAGGCCGGGCCCTACCGCGCCGACAACCACATGTGGCTCCACGCCACGTCGGGCGGCAAGGTGCTGCAGTTCGGCCCGAGCAAGCAGATGAACTGGATTTCGACGAGCGGCGCGGGCAGCATCACCGGGGCCGGCCCGCGCGCCGACAGCCCGGACGCGATGACCGGCAACGGCGTCGCCTACGACATCGGCAAGCTGCTCACCCTGGGCGGCTCGCCCGCGTACGAGAAGACCCCCGCCACCCCGCGCGCCTACACGGTGAGCGTCACCGACGGCGGTCAGGTCCGGTCCGCCCGTACGGGGGACATGGAGCACGCCCGCGGATTCAGCAACAGCGTCGTCCTGCCCGACGGCAAGGTGGCCGTCTTCGGCGGACAGTCCTTCCCGGTGCCGTTCAGCGACGCGACCTCGGTCCTGACCCCCGAGCTGTGGGATCCGTCGACCGGCGCCTTCACCCCGCTCGCCACCATGGCCGTACCGCGCAACTACCACAGCGTGGCCAACCTGCTGCCCGACGGGCGGATCTTCTCCGGCGGCGGGGGCCTGTGCGGTGACTGCGCGACCAACCACCCGGACGGGGCCGTCTTCACCCCGCCGTACCTGCTGAACGCCGACGGTTCGCCGAAGCCGCGGCCGGTGATCACCGGCGGCGTGCCCTCCCGGGCCGCTCCGGGGGCGTCGCTCGCGGTGAGCACCCAGGCGCCGGTGGCCTCGTTCGTCCTCATGCGGGCCGCGGCCGCCACCCACTCCACCGACAACGACCAGCGGCGGGTCCCCCTCGTGTCCGCCGCCACGGGACCGGGGGCGTACACGGTGTCCCTCCCCGCCGACCCGGGCGTGGTCCTGCCGGGTACGTACATGCTCTTCGCCCTCGACGCCCAGGGGGTACCGAGCACCGCCCGGTTCATCACCGTCTCCTGACCCGCGCCGACCGCCTGACGGGGTAGCCCGTCAGGCGGTCCGGGCCCGGGCCCGTCGGCGAAGGCCCGTCGGCCCGGCGCCGGCCCGGCGATCGGTTCGGGCCGGAGTCCGCGGCCGGCCGTACGACCGGGCCGCCCCGCTGGTAGAACAGCGCGGGGCGCGCCGCGCCCGCCGTACGCCGCTACGCGCAGGACGGGCACAGGCCGCGGTAGGTGACCTCGGCCCCGGACACCGTGAAGCCGAACCTCCCCTCCACCGGGAGGTCGGCCAGCGGGTCGCCCGTCGGACGGACGTCGCGGATCAGGCCGCAGCGCGAGCAGACCAAGTGCTCGTGCGGGTGGTGCGCGTTGGGGTCGTAGCGCTTCGCGCGACCGTCGGTGGAGACCTCCGCGACCTCGCCGAGGGAGACCAGCTCGCCCAGCGCGTTGTAGACGGTGGCCCGGGAGATCTCGGGCAGCAGCAGCGCCGCACGCGCGTGCACCTCGTCCGCCGTGAGGTGCACGTGGTCGCCTTCGAGGACCTCCGCAACGACACGCCGCTGGGCAGTCAACCGCCAGCCGCGCCCCCGCAGCCGTACCAGCAGGTCACTCATGTCGGCTCACCCGTTCAGGTTCGGCGGGACCCCGGAGTTCACGAAGCTCGTCCGGGATCCGATGGAATATGGGATTGGTATCCTTCTTGACTTGGATTCTGTCCATCGTAGGATCGGTTCCGTAGATAGCCAAGGGGCAGGAAGATTCCAGAGCGGCAGGAGACAGCGCCGTGAAGGACCACCGCCGAGGAGCCGCGCGACGCCGGAACGGCGTCCCGGCTGCTCCACCGCACGCACTTCCTGAGCACCGTGATCCGCCTGGTCCGGAAGGATTCCCATGTCTGAGAACCATGATGCAATCGTCGTAGACGCCAAGACGGAGGGCGGAGGTGGCTGCCCCGTCGCGCACGAGCGCGCCCCCCACCCGACGCAGGGCGGCGGCAACCGCCAGTGGTGGCCCGAGCGGCTCAACCTGAAGATCCTCGCGAAGAACCCCGCCGTGGCCAATCCCCTCGGCGAGGAGTTCGACTACGCCGCGGCGTTCAAGACCCTCGACCTCCCCGCGGTGAAGCAGGACATCGCCGAGGTGCTGACCACCTCCCAGGACTGGTGGCCGGCCGACTTCGGCCACTACGGCCCGTTCATGATCCGGATGGCCTGGCACAGCGCGGGCACCTACCGCATCAGCGACGGCCGCGGCGGCGCCGGAGCCGGACAGCAGCGCTTCGCGCCCCTCAACAGCTGGCCGGACAACGGCAACCTCGACAAGGCCCGCCGCCTGCTGTGGCCGGTCAAGAAGAAGTACGGCCAGAGCCTCTCCTGGGCCGACCTCATGATCCTCACCGGCAACGTGGCGCTCGAACAGATGGGCTTCGAGACCTTCGGCTTCGCCGGCGGCCGTGCGGACGTCTGGGAGCCCGACGAGGACGTCTACTGGGGCCCGGAGACCACCTGGCTCGACGACGAGCGCTACACCGGGGACCGTGACCTGGAGAACCCCCTCGGCGCCGTCCAGATGGGCCTCATCTACGTCAACCCCGAGGGCCCCAACGGCACTCCGGACCCGCTCGCCGCGGCCCGCGACATCCGTGAGACGTTCCGCCGGATGGCGATGAACGACGAGGAGACCGTCGCGCTGATCGCGGGCGGCCACACCTTCGGCAAGACCCACGGAGCCGGCCCCGCGGACCACGTCGGCGACGACCCCGAGGCCGCCCCCATCGAGCAGCAGGGCTTCGGCTGGAAGAACACGTACGGCACCGGCAAGGGCGCCGACGCGATCACCAGCGGTCTCGAGGGCATCTGGACGAACACCCCCATCACTTGGGACAACAGCTTCTTCGACATCCTCTTCGGCTACGAGTGGGAGCTGTTCAAGAGCCCGGCCGGCGCGCACCAGTGGCGGCCGAAGGACGGCGCCGGAGCGGGTACCGTGCCGGACGCCCACGACCCGGCCCGGACGCACGCGCCGACGATGCTGACGACCGACCTCTCGCTCCGGATCGACCCGGCCTACGAGCAGATCTCGCGGCGCTTCCACCAGGACCCGGCCGCGTTCGCCGACGCGTTCGCCCGCGCCTGGTTCAAGCTGACCCACCGCGACATGGGCCCGGTCGTGCGCTACCTCGGCCCCGAGGTCCCGGCCGAGACGCTGCTGTGGCAGGACCCGCTCCCCGCCGTGACGCACGAGCTCGTCACCGACGCGGACGTCGCCGCACTGAAGCAGCAGGTCCTCGCCGCGGACCTGTCGGTGTCCCAGCTCGTGTCCGCCGCCTGGGCCTCGGCCTCCTCCTTCCGCGGCAGCGACAAGCGCGGCGGCGCCAACGGCGCCCGCGTCCGCCTCCAGCCGCAGAGCGGCTGGGAGGTCAACGAGCCCGACCAGCTCGCGGCGGTGCTGCGCACGCTGGAGGGGATCAAGGAGTCCTTCAACGGCGCCCAGACGGGCGGCAAGCGGATCACGCTCGCCGACCTGATCGTGCTCGCCGGCGGCGCCGCCGTCGAACAGGCTGCCAAGGAGGCCGGGTTCGACGTACGGGTCCCCTTCGCACCGGGCCGTGCGGACGCCTCCCAGGAGCAGACCGACGTGGAGTCCTTCGCCGCACTGGAGCCGACCGCCGACGGGTTCCGCAACTACCTCGGCAAGGGCAACCGGCTGCCGGCCGAGTACCTGCTGCTCGACCGGGCTAACCTGCTGACCCTGAGCGCCCCCGAGCTGACGGTCCTCGTGGGTGGTCTCCGCGTCCTGGGCGCCAACCACCAGCAGTCGGCCCACGGCGTGTTCACCACGACGCCCGGAACGCTGACGAACGACTTCTTCGTCAACCTGCTGGACCTGGGCACGACGTGGGCGGCGACGTCCGAGGACGCGAACACCTTCGAGGGGCGCGACTCGGCCACGAACGAGGTCAAGTGGACCGGCACCCGCGCCGACCTCGTCTTCGGGTCGAACTCGGAGCTGCGCGCGGTCGCGGAGGTCTACGCGGGCGACGACGCGAAGGAGAAGTTCGTGAAGGACTTCGTCGCCGCCTGGGACAAGGTCATGAACCTGGACCGGTTCGACCTCGTCTGATCCCGGCAGCCGGGTCGTGATCACGACGCCCGGGCCCGGCCCCACCGGCCGCGGCCCGGGCGTCCGCCGTTGCACGGGGCAGCGGCTCCCGTACGTCCGCTTCACCGCGCGGACGTTCCGCCAGGCCGCGACGCGTTCGATCTTTCTGCTCCGGCGCGGCAACCTTCCCGGCTCCGGCGGCAACTGAAGGGGAAACAGCGCACCCCACCCCGAGGAGCAACCCCGGATGTCCGCTTCCCCCCACCGCCGTCCCACCGCCCGCCGAAGGCTCGCCCTGGCCGGAGCGGCCACCGTGGTCGCCGCCGGTCTCGGCGCCGTCCCGCTGATCGCGAACGCCGGCGCCGCCGCCCCCGCCGGCCTCGCCCACGGCGTACTGCCCGCCGGGGACGGCTGGGCCGCGAGCGGCGCGGGCACGACCGGCGGCCGGGCCGCCGACGCCGCCCGCGTGTTCACCGTCTCCACACGCGCCGCTCTGGCGAAGGCCCTGGCCGCCGGCCCGGCCGGGGCCCCGCGGATCATCCGGGTCAAGGGGATGATCGACGCGAACACCGACGACAGCGGCAAGCCGCTGACGTGCGCCGACCACGCCAAGGGCACCGGCTACTCCCTCGACGCCTACCTCCGGGCCTACGACCCCGCCTCCTGGGGGCGCGCCAAGCTGCCGGCCGGCCCGCAGGAGAACGCCCGCAGGGCGGCGCAGGCGCGGCAGGCCGCCCGCATGGTGTTCACCGTGCCGGCGCGGACCACCGTCATCGGGGTGCCCGGAACCGGCGCGGGCATCACCGGCGGCAGCCTGGTGGTGAAGGACGCCGACAACGTGATCATCCGCAACCTTCTCCTCACCGACGTCCGGGACTGCTTCCCGCAGTGGGACCCCACCGACGGCTCCACCGGCAACTGGAACTCCGCCTACGACGCCGTCAGCCTGCGCGGCGCCACCCACGTGTGGGTCGACCACAACAGCTTCTCCGACTCCCCGCACCACGACGCCGCGAGCCCGTCCCACTTCGGCCGGAAGTACCAGGTCCACGACGGCGCCCTCGACATCACCAACGCCTCCGACCTGGTCACCGTCGGGTACAACACGTTCGACAACCACGACAAGACGATGCTCATCGGCAGCAGCGACAAGGACACCAAGCTGCGGGTGACGCTCCACCACAACGTCTTCCGCGGCGTCGTCCAGCGCGCCCCGCTCGCCCGGGTGGGCAGGATCCACCTGTACGACAACCTCTACGACACGGCCGAGCGCGCGGGCTACGCGCACAGCTACAGCCTCAACTCCCGGGCCGGCGCCCAGGTCGTCGCGGAGAACAACCACTGGAGGCTGTCGCCCGACCGCAAGGTCTCCCAGCTGCTCAACGGTGACGGTACGGGAGCCGTGGCGGGCGGCGGCAACCTCGTCGACGGGAAGCCCGCCGACCTGGTCGCCGCGTACAACGCCGCCAACCCCGGCAAGAAGATCAGGACATCCGTCTCCTGGAAGCCCATCCTCTCGGCCGGCCTGGAGCCCGCCGCCGGGCTGCCAGCGAAACTCGCGGCGAAGGCGGGCGCGGGCGTCCTCACCGAGACCGGCTCCACCTCCGCCCCCGCACCCGGGGACACCGTCCTCGTCGCGCGCGGCACGTACCGCGAGACGGTGGACGTGCCGGCCGCCAAGCACGGGCTGACGCTCAAGGGCGCCACCGGCAACGCCGAGGACGTGGTCATCACGTACGACAACGCGTCCGCGCGGTTCGCCTACGCCAACAGCGGCCCGGGCGCCGGTACGGGGCCGGACCGGCCCCAGCTCACCGCGGCCCAGGCCGCCGGCCACACCGCCCGCACCTACCTGGCCGGCACCGACGGCTGGAACCCGGTGGGCTGATGGACGCCGTCACGCGGACCGGCACCCGGTTCCGGCCGGGCCCCGCCCGGGGCCCGGCCGGCGCCCGCCGGCCGGAGCGGGAAGCGCCCGTACGGCCGCTCGAACGAGCTGCTACGCTCCCGCACCCGCCGGTTGGCGCCCCCGTCGCATCGAGAGGCCGTACCGAGGCCATGACCACCGATGAGGCGTCCGCGGACTTCCACGCCCCTTCGACCTGTCGGAGAAGGACACCGCCCTGGCCCTGGGGATATCGGTCGGTACGGTGAAGAGCCAGACCTCCAGGGGAACGGCGGAACTACAGCGGCTGCTCGGCACGCGGGCCGCCAACGAGCTGGTGGGGAGGAGGAGCCGGTGACGGACGAACTGCGCGACCTGCTGCGCGAGAGCGCCGCGGCCCACCGGCCCGACCGGGCCCGCATCCTCGCCCGGGTCGAGCGCGGCACGGCCCGCCCGGAGCCGCCCGCCCGGCCGTTCGGGCGCGGGCGCCGCGGGGTCCTGTCCTGGCCGAGGGTCGTCCTCGCGACCCTGGCGACCGCCGGGGCCCTGGCGGTGGGCAGCTTCGCCGTGGCGACGGTGTTGCACGCCCCGGACCCGCCGCAGGTCGCCACGGATCCGGCGCCACCGGACTCCGTGTCCCCCTCACCCGCCCCGCCCGCGTCCGCGCCCCCGTCCCCCTCCACCTCCACCGCCCCGACCGGTACGGGGACCGGGTCGCCGCCCGCGTCGCCGCCGCCCTCCACGGCTCCGGCCGGGCCCGGACCCGACGCCGGACGGACCGCCTCCGGTTCCCCGTCCGCCGGTTCGCGCGCGACGCCGCCCGCGGCGGGTTCGCGTACCGAGGACGGCCCGCTGTGGGCCGACGGCTCCGTCGACCCCGACAGCACCGTCCACTGGGCGCTGAGCAACGTCACCCTCAAGACGTCGAGTCCGCTCACCGCACTCACGGTCGAGCTGCGGATCGCCCTGACCGAAGGGGTGCGGAGCACCGGCAGAGAGCAGTCGCTCCCGACCGGCGACTTCGCCGTCTCCGTCCGTACGGACGGCGGCTTCCTCGTCTACCGGTGGACGCTCAAGCCGGGCCGGACGGTCCCGGTCGGCGAGCACCTCTTCGCCGGCCGGTACGACCACGCCACCGGCGGGCGCGACGCCAACGACGACGCCTACGCCGCCGAGGCCACCGCGGCGCGCGGCGGCGGCCCGGACGGCAGGGCGTCGGTGTGGGGCGACTTCGCCCGGACCGGCTGAGCGGGGCGCCGGCCGGGGCGGACGGCCCGCCGGCTCAGGCGGCCGGCCGGGGGCGGGTGGTGCCGGGGAGGCAGGCCACCGCCGTGTTGTAGGTCTCGTACACGCCCTTCGGGTTCGCCTTCCAGAGCCACAGGTGCAGGGCGTAGTGGACGGGCTGGCCGGGGAAGTTGCCGCGCTGCGGGCCCTTGAAGGCGCGGCCGAACAGGCGGGGGCGGTCGTCGTCCGTGGCGGGGTTCTGGTCCCGGTCGTAGACCAGCCACTGGACGCCCACGAGGCGCTTGCCGCCGCGCCCGTCGTCCTCGTAGTACAGGGCGGCGGGCTTCGCCGGGTCCACGGAGTTGTCGTAGGCGTGGTTGAAGTGCGGGTAGCCGAGCGCGCCGGGGCCCGTCCGGTTCGCGACGCAGTACTTGTCCGGCACGTAGCCGGCCTTCACCCCCTTCGCGTGGATCAGGTACGGGGCGGTCGCGCCGTACGTGACGCTGCGTTCGGCGGCCGCTCTCGCGCGGTCGGCGCCGGCGGGACCGGACGCGGTGGCGGGAGCGGCGACGGCCAGCGCGAGCGCGGCGGCCGTCGTGAGGACCAGGGCGGGACGTCGGGCCATGCGGGGTCTCCTCTGGGCGGTGGGCTGCACGCACAGCCCCTTCCCCGCCCCCGGGGACGCGTCACCGCGGCGGACCGTACGGCCGTCGGCCGGTCGGCCGAAGGCCGGACCGCGGCGGGCGCCGCCGCCCGGCCTCCCCGGCGGGGCCCCGCCCTGCTCCGGCCGGGCCGGGCGGGTGCCGGAAGGGCTCCGGGCCGGGCGGGCGCGGCGGCTCACCCGATCGGGCGGGGGCCGTTTCGCGGCCCGCTCCCGCAGGGAAG
Source organism: Streptomyces sp. NPDC058619 (assembly GCF_042717785.1). Classification (NCBI taxonomy): domain Bacteria; kingdom Bacillati; phylum Actinomycetota; class Actinomycetes; order Kitasatosporales; family Streptomycetaceae; genus Streptomyces; species Streptomyces sp. NPDC058619. Next base: position 22,450 of record NZ_JBHXQN010000052.1, on the reverse strand, counting down.
CGCTGGGTCCGGGATCCCGAGTGTCACGGAGGCGCGGAACATGACGCAGGACAACGCGGCACCGAAGGCGGCACCGCAGGGCGGCGGAGCGCTGCACGACATCGTGTCGGCGGTGTCCGCCGGCGCGCCGGAGTACCGGGCGTGCCCCCATGCCGCCTACGCCGCGCTGCGCGAGCAGGCCCCGGTGTGCCGGCTGACACCGCCGCACGGGGTCGACACGTACCTGATCACCCGCTATGACGACGCCCGGGACGCCCTCTCGGACCCGCGGTTCAGCAAGGACATGCGCGGGGCGATCGAGACGTACCACGCCGTGTACGGCAGCTTCTTCGACGCACTCGACGACAACGTGCTCTTCTCGGACCCGCCGCGGCACACGCGGCTGCGCCGCAGCCTGCGGAGCGCCTTCACGCCCCGGCGGGTGGAGGCCATGAGACCGCGGATCACGGAGATCGCGGAGGGCCTGCTGCGCGACTGCCGGAGGCAGAACACGGTCGACCTGATGACGTCGTTCGCGTTCCCGCTGCCCATCGCGGTCCTCTGCGAGCTGATGGGGATCCCGGAGGCGGACCGCGGCGAGATCCTGGAGCAGTTCACGGTCGTGACGCGGGCCCGGTTCGACCCCCGCCTGAAGGCGGAGCTGAGGGCGGCCGAGGAGTGGCTGCAGAACCGTCTGGGACGGCTGGTGGCGCACACCCGCGAGAACCCGTCCGACTCGTTCCTCAGCGACCTCATCCGGGCGGAGGACGCCCTGGACGACGCGGAGCTCGTCTCGTCGATGTGGGTGATCTTCTTCGCGGGCCACAAGACCACCGCGTTCCAGATCGGGAACACCGTCCTCAACCTGCTGTTGCGGCCCGACCAGCTGCGGCGGCTGCGGGAGGACCCGCGGCGGATCCCGCAGGCGGTGGAGGAGATCGTGCGGTTCGAGGGGTCGGTGGAGACCTCGACCTTCCGGTACGCGACCGGGGACGTCGAGATCCGCGGGACGCTGATCCCCGAGGGCTCCCTGGTGCAGATCGCCATCACCTCGGCGAACCGGGACCCGGAGAAGTTCGGGGACCCCGATGTCCTGGACGTGACCCGCGAGGGAATCCAGGGCACGCACCTGGGGTTCGGGCACGGCACGCACTACTGCCTCGGGGCGCCGCTGGCGCGGCTGGAGCTGGAGATCGCGCTCTCCTGCCTCCTGCGGGAGTTCCCGCAGATGCGGACGGCCGACGACGAGGAGGCCGAGGGGGCGTGGCTGAAGGGGCCGGTGGCGGCGTTCCGCGGGCTCCAGCACCTGCGGCTCGTCCTGGACCCGTCCCGTACGGCCGTGAACCTCGGTCCGGAGCCCGTGCGCTCCGCGGCTCCGACGGCCGCCGCGGCCTCCCCCGCGGCCTCCCGCAAGTAGACCCGACCCGACGGACGGTGGACTGGCATGCCGGACTCTGCGCGCACCTCCGAACGACCCCTCCCGCCGATGGCGGCGGACGAACCGCTGATGGCGTCCGTGGGCACCGGTGACCTCGCCCTCACGGCGCCGGGCGATCACGCCCCGGGACCGGACGGGGAGCGTTCGGCCTCCTCGAAGATCGACATGCACCACCACTTCTGCGCACCGGAGTGGCGCGAGTGGGCCGAGCACCACGGGCTGATCGAGGCGAAGCAGCTGCCGCCGTGGACGCGCCTCGACACCGCGGCCGCCGTCCGTTTCATGGACGGCGCCGGCATCGCCACGGCCGTCCTCAAGCCCATGCTGCCGGCGCGCTACCGTTCGTCGGCTCAGCTGCGCGAGGCCGTCAACATCACGCTGCGTTCGATGATCGAGGTCGTGAACTCGCATCCGGGCCGCTTCTCGTTCTACGCGCCGCTCTTCCTGGACGATCCCGACGCCTCGTCCTGGGCCGTGCGCCGCGGGCTCGGGCAGCTCGGCGCCGTCGGCGTGAACGTCACGGCCAACTACGGCGGCGTCTACCTCGGAGACCCCTCCTACGACCGGCTGTTCGGCGAACTGAACGACTGCTCGGCCGTGGTGGACACCCACCCGCACAACCTCCCGGGCGGCCCGCCCGGCGCGGCGACGGTTCCGGGCATCCCGAACTTCATGTGCGACTTCCTTCTTGACACCACGCGCGCCGCGGTCAACATGATCAGCAGGCGGACGCTGGACCGCTTCCCGGACATCTCCGTGATCCTCCCGCACGCCGGCGGCTTCCTGCCGTACATCGCGACGCGCATGCAGGCCCTCGGACGGTTCTGCGACCCGCCGATTGACCCCGGCGCGGTGCGCGACCACCTCGGCCGCTTCTACTACGACACGGCGGGTCCCATGGCTCCCGCCGCGACCCTCCTCGCCCACGTGCCGGCCGACCGGATCCTCTTCGGCACCGACTGGCCCGCCGCCCCCGCCGACACGGTCACGGACCTGGCCTTCCCCGCGCTCGAAGCGGACCCGGCCTTCACCCCGGAGCAGCTGCGGGGAATCTACCGGGGCAACGCGCTCCGCCTGATCCCGCAGCTCGCGACGGTCTGACCGCCGCCCGGCCCCCGGGCCCTCACGGCGAGGGGGTTCCGGGCGCCGCTCCCGGCGCCGCTTCGAGCGCGGCCTTCAGGTTGCGCAGCGTGGTTCGGATGTTGCGCTGCTGGAACTCGGCGAAGGTGTGCCCGCGCGTCGCCACCCGGTCGAAGGCGTTGGCCACGGCGTCGGGCCACGTGCGCCGGTCGTCGGTCCAGGTCTCCGTGACGCGGGTGCCCTCCGCGACCGGCTCGAAGCGGTACTCCCAGGTGGCGATGGGGCCCGGAAGCCGCGGCCGCCTGAGCCCGATGGCGTGGACCCGGAACCGGAACAGCCGGTCATGGTCCGCCGCGGTGACCGTGCAGCGCGTGGTCCAGCGGAACGGGCCCCGCTTGTTGTGGCCCTCGAACACCATCCCGACGTACGCGCTCTCCCCGCTGCCGCCGGGCACGGTGGCCCCCAGGTTCTCCGGGCTCCAGTCACCCATGCGGGTGGGATCGGAGACCCGCCGGTAGACCGTGGACGGGTCGGCGCCCACGAGGACGCTGTCGGACACGCTGAACGTGCGGGGCATGGCACTCCGATCTCCGGGGGTCTGACGCTATCGCCTGACCACCCCCGAAGCTACCCCCCGGTAACCCGTGGCCGGCCTTCGCACCGCGGCGCGGCCCGACCGGCGGCTGTTCCCCGGCTGCCGGGACGTCGAGGGCGGGCACGTCGAGCCGGGCGAGTCGCTGGTGGGCGCCCTGGTGCGGGAGGTCGCGGAGGAGGACGACGTGTCCCCGGCCCGGTTCCCCTTGAGCGTCCGGCGGGATCCGAGGCGGGGCGCGGGCCCGCGGCGGGCCGGTTTCGCACGCCGGAACGGCAACGGATCTTCCGTATGCTCGTGCCGCCCGGAGCGGTCAATTCCGCTTCCCGGAGCACGAGTCCGCGACGCCGTGCCCGGGTCTCCCCGCCAGCAGACCAGAGGAACCGCATGCTCCTGTCCTTCGACCGACGTCTGGCCGTGTGCGCCGCCCTGCTCGCCGTCGTGGCCGGCGTCGTACCGGCGACCGCCGCGCACGCGGCGCCGGCCGGACCCGCCGGGACCGCGCAAGCCGGACCCCCCGCTCCCGACCTCGCGGCGCTGGAACAGGCCCTGCGGAACACGACCGCCGCCGGCGCCCCGGGGGCGATGGCCCGCTTCAGCGGCCCCGGCGGCGTCAGGACGAAGGCCGTCGGCGTGCGCGACCGGACCACCGGCGCCGCCATGGACCCCGGGGCCCGGTTCCGGATCGGCAGCGTCAGCAAGACGTTCACCTCCGTCGTCCTGCTCCAGCTGGTGGCCGAGAAGAAGGTCGCCCTCGACGCGTCCGTGGGCCGGTACCTGCCCGGCCTGCTGCCCGACGACCGCATCACCGTGCGCCACCTGCTGACCCACCGGAGCGGGCTGGCGGACTACACGGACGCGATGTTCGCGCGGACCGTGCCCGGGTTCGAGGCCGTCCGGAACAAGGTGTTCGGGTACGGGGACCTGGTGAGGCTCTCGCTGGACGAGCCGCGCACGAACCGGCCCGGCGCGGCGTACGCGTACTCGAACACCAACTTCGTGGTCCTCGGCATGCTCATCGAGAGGGTGACCGGCACCGAGATCGCCGGGGAGTACGGCCGCCGCATCATCAAGCCCCTGCGCCTGCGGAACACCTCGTACGTTCACCCCGGCACGACCATCAGGGGACGGCACGCGCGCGGCTACCTCCACCCCGACGAGCCGGGTGCGCCGCTGGTCGACTCCACCGAGCAGACGGTGTCGTGGGCCCAGTCCGCCGGAGCGGTCATCTCCGACCCCGCGGACCTGAACGCCTTCACGTCCGCCCTGCTCGGCGGGAAGCTGCTGTCGAAGCCGATGCTCGACGCCATGACCGCCGCGACCCCGACCGACGCGGCGCGCACCCGCTTCTACGGGCTGGGCCTGCGCCGCTACGACCTCTCCTGCGGCACCTCGGTCTACGGGCACACCGGCACCGTGCAGGGCTTCTACACCTACGCGTTCACCACCCGCGACGGCCGCCGGAGCCTCGCCGCCATGGCGAACACGTCGAACAGGGGCGAGGCGAACACCGCCCTCGGCGGCGCCCTCGACGCCGCGTTCTGCGGAAGGGCGGCCGCCAATCCGGCGAAGGGCGCGGCGCGCGGCTTCGCGGCCGCCCCGGCCGACGTCGACCTGCCCGAGCACCACGCCCGCTGACGCCTGCGCACGGATCCGGGGGTGCACGGCGTGCACACGGTTGCCCGCCGGTGCACACCCGGCCGAAACGGACGGACGGTGCAGTCACATGACCTAACCGGGCAGGAGGTACCCCGTCGATGCTGAGGACGCGCCCAACCGGCGCCGCCGCGCCACGGCCGACCCCGTCGTACGGCGCGCGCGACCCCAAGCCGCGCGGCCCACCGTCCCCCGGCACCACATCGAGGAGTCCACGGCCCAGTCCGTCGGCCACTTCGCGCCAGCCGCTGTCGATCGTCAAGGTGTGGCCCGCGCCCTTGATCTCGACGATCTTGGTGGGGTGGTCCTCGTTGCGGCCTGCTTGCGGTACCGCCCACGAGTTGGAGTACGTGCTGCGGCAGTCCGGGATCCGGCTGCTCGTCGCGGCCGACCGGTTCAAGACGTCCGACTACGCGGCGATGATCGAGGAGGTCCGGCCGAACTGTCCGGAGCTGGAGTTCACGGCCCTGCTGGGCGGTCCCGTCTGGACGTCGCTGCTGGAGCGGGGCCGGCTGGGCGACCCCGCCGGCCTCGCCCGGGCGCAGGCCGCGCTGAGCCCCGACGACGCGGTCAACATCCAGTACACCTCCGGGACCACCGGCTTCCCGAAGGGTGCGACCCTCTCGCACCACAACATCCTCAACAACGGTTACTTCACCGGCGAGTTGTGCCACTACACCGAGCAGGACCGGGTCTGCATCCCGGTGCCGTTCTACCACTGCTTCGGCATGGTGATGGGAAACCTGGCCTGCACCAGCCATGGCGCCGCGATGGTGATCCCCGCGCCCTCCTTCGACCCTGCGGCCACCCTGGCCGCGGTCGAGGCGGAGTCGTGCACCTCGCTCTACGGCGTGCCCACGATGTTCATCGCCGAGCTGGCGGACCCGGGCTTCGACGGCTACGACCTGTCCAGTCTGCGGACGGGGATCATGGCGGGCTCGCCCTGCCCGGTCGAGGTGATGAAGGAGGTCATCGACCGGATGGGCATGGCCGAGGTGGCCATCTGCTACGGGATGACGGAGACGTCCCCCGTCTCGACGCAGACCCGCGCCGACGACTCGGTCGAGCGCCGGGTGTCGACCGTGGGGCGCGTCGGCCCGCACCTGGAGGTGAAGGTGGTCGACCCGGCGTCCGGACGGACGGTGCCTCGCGGGGAGCCCGGTGAGCTGTGCACCCGCGGCTACTCGGTCATGCTCGGCTACTGGGCGGAGCCGGAGCGCACGGCCGAGGCCGTCGACGCCGCGCGCTGGATGCACACGGGCGATCTGGCGGTGATGGACGCCGAAGGCTACGTGAGCATCACCGGCCGCATCAAGGACATGGTGATCCGCGGCGGGGAGAACGTCTATCCGCGCGAGGTCGAGGAGTTCCTCCACGCGCACCCCGACGTACTGGACGTCCAGGTCATCGGGGTGCCCGACGCCAAGTACGGGGAGGAGCTGATGGCGTGGGTGCGGATGCGCGAGGGCGCGGAGCCGCTGACCGCGCAGGCCGTCCGGGAGTTCTGCGCCGGGCGCCTCGCGCACTTCAAGGTGCCGCGCTACGTGCACGTCGTGGACGAGTTCCCCATGACGGTCACCGGCAAGATCCGCAAGATCGAGATGCGGGAGGCGGCGGCCCGGCTGCTGGAGGGTTCCTGAGCCGCCGCCGGAGGGTTCCGGGCCGCCGCCGGAGGGTTCCTGCGCCCCCGCCGGAAGGCTCCCGGGCCGCCGCGTCCGGACCGGATCAGCCGCGGGGGGTCAGCTCGGCCATGGCGCTCCAGCCCTGGCCGGGCACCTCGACGTTGATGATCTCCGGGGTCGTGGCGATCACCCCGGCCAGCGTCTCCATGCCGGCCCGGAAGTGCGCGGACCCCACGTGGGCGGCGCCCGCGTCGGCGTCGGCGAAGGCCTCCAGCAGCGTGAAGCTGTTCGGGTCCTCGACGCTGCGCGACCAGTCGAAGAAGAGGTTGCCCGGCTCGTCGCGGGTGGCGCGGGTGAAGTCCTCGACGAGGGTGAGCCAGTCGTCGCTGTGCTCCGGGCGGACGTCGAACCTGACGGCGATGAAGATCATGCGGGCCAGCCTGCCAGGAACCGGCCGGCGGCGCACATTCTGCGGGCGCCTGGCCGGGGGCGGGCCCGGCTCCGGTCACCCGGCGGCGACGGTGACGACCGTCTTGCCGCGCACCTGTCCCACCCTCAGGCGACGTACGGCCTCGGGTACCTCGGCCAGCGGGTGGACCCCGTCGACGACGGGGGTGAGCGAGCCCGCCTCGATGAACTCCGTGAGGGCCACCAGGTCCGCGTGGCGCACGCCGGCCGCGAGCGCCCGGAGCCGGTGGCCGGTGAACGGCGACAGCAGGAGGGCGCGCAGCTGCCGGTCGTTCCCGCCGATCCACCGGCCGCCGCCCTCGCCGCCGACGATGACGAGGGTGCCGCGGGCGGTGAGGGCCCGGCGCAGGGCGGTGAGGGAGCGGTTGCCCGCGATGTCGAGGACGAGGTCGTAGCGGCGGGCGCCGTCGGTGGGGTCCTGGCTCGTGTAGTCGAGGACCTCGTCGGCGCCGATCGAGCGGACCAGGTCGGCCTTGCCCGGGCTGCACACGCCGGTGACCCGGGCTCCGAGGGCCTTGGCCAGCTGGACGGCGAAGGTGCCGACCCCGCCCGACGCGCCGAGGACGAGGACGCTCTGGCCCTCGGTGAGCCGGCCGACGTCGCGCAGGGCCTTGAGGGCGGTGCACCCGGAGACGGGAACGGCGGCGGCGGCCTCGAAGCCGAGGGTGCTCGGCTTGGGCGCGAGCTGGTCCTCCTTGGCACGGGCGTACTCGGCGAACGCGCCGCCGCAGCCGCCGTAGACCTCGTCCCCCACCCGCAGCCGGGTCACGCCGGGGCCGACGGCCGCCACGCGTCCGGCGACGTCGATGCCCCGGACCTGGTTGTTGGGCCTGCGCAGTCCGAAGCCCGCGGCGCGGATCAGGTAGGGCATGCCCGCGGTGAGGTGCCAGACCCCGGGGTCGACGCCGGCGGCGTGGACCCGTACAAGGACCTCGCCCCGACCGGGCACGGGCTGTTCCCGCTCCGCGGGGCGCAGGACGTCGGGCGGTCCGTAGACGTCGTGGACGATCGCCTTCATGGTGTGTCTCCTTCTGGGTCCGGGTACTGGAACACGCTGTCGAGCGGCGCCGCGAACACGCGGGCGATCTGGAAGGCCATCTCCAGGGAGGGCGAGTAGCGGCCCTGCTCGATGGCGATCACGGTCTGGCGGCTGACCCCGATCCGGCGGGCGAGTTCGGCCTGCGTCATCTCGCCGTGGGCGAAGCGCAGGGCGCGGATCGTGTTGGTGACCCTCGTCGACTTCACCACGGGTGGAATCCCAGCCGGTAGGAGACGAGTTTGGCCGCGGACGACAGGACGGAGGACAGGACGAACGCCAGGTAGATGGCGTTGGCGATCCAGAACTGGTCGGCGTCGGCCATGGCCAGCAGCAGGCCGGCCACGCCTCCGATCACGACGAAGGACTGGCCGACGTACTCGCCGAAGCGGTGGATCTCCCGGTCGCGCTGGTCCTTGACGTTCTCCTCGGCGGGCGAGAAGGAGGCGACCACGATGTGCAGGACGATCTGGGCGACGATCGCCGCCCCGACCGTCCACAGCAGCGCGGCGGCGTAGGGCGCCTCGGCGAGGGGCACGCCCGCCGGCCGGCCGAGCACGAGGACCAGGTAGACCGCGTACGCGGCGATCGCGACCACCAGCATGGTCCAGGCGCGTTTCTCTTCGACCGCCACGTCCGCTCTCCTCCTGATGTAAAGAATTCTTGACACTTTGGAGTGTCAAGCAGGAGCGACCTCATGTCAAGTTTTCTGTACATCGACGGAGGGCGTCCGCGGTCCCGGACGCCACGAAGCCGCCCCGGTTCCCGTGAACGGCACGGGAACCGGGGCGGCTCCGGCGGAGGACCGCCCGGGGGTTCAGTCCAGGCCGAGCAGCCGGCCCAGCACCTCGTGGAGCACGGCCTCCGGGTCCCCCACGGCCTCCGTCACCCGCCAGGCCACGAAGCCGTCCGGGCGGACGAGGACCGCGCCGGACGGGGTCGAGCCGTGGGCCGCGGCCCAGTCCGCCCCGTCCTCCGGGGCCAGGTCGGCGTCGGGCCCGGCACCGAGGGCGTACGCCTCCAGCGGCGCGCCCGTCTGGGCTGCGACCCGGCGGGCGGCGTCGCGCCAGGGCGTGCCCTCGGAGGCGAGCAGCACGAAGGAGCGCTCGTACAGGTCGACGGTGGACCTGCGCCCGTCGGGCCCGGTCAGCCACAGGTGCGGGGCCCGGGTTCCGGGCTCGCCCGACAGCTGCAGCCGCTCCGGGACCACCGGCAGCGCGGGGTCGGTGCCCAGGACGGCGCCCCGGGTGTAGCGGTAGCCCATGGCCACCTTCAGGACCCCGCCCGGCCGGCCGCCGCGCGCGTCGGGGGCGGGCTCGTACCCGGGGTGGCTGTGCTCCGCCGAGCGGGCCGAGGCGCGCTCGCTCGTCGCCCGCGCCACCGGCAGCCGCTCGGCCTCGTACGAGTCGAGCAGCCGCGGACCGGCCGTGCCGTTCAGCACCGCCGCCAGCTTCCAGGCCAGGTTGTGCGCGTCCTGGATCCCGGTGTTGGAGCCGAACGCCCCGGTCGGGGACATCTCGTGGGCGGAGTCGCCCGCCAGGAAGACCCGGCCCGACCCGTACCGCTGCGCGACCCGCTCGGCGGCGTGCCAGGGGGCCTTGCCGGTGATCTCGACGTCCAGGTCGGGGGCGCCGATCGCGCGGCGGATGTGCGCGGCGCAGCGCTCGTCGGTGAAGTCCTCCATGGTCTCGCCCCGGTCGGGGTGCCACGGCGCGTGGAAGACCCACCGCTCGGCGTTGTCGACGGGGAGCAGGGCCCCGTCCGCGTCGGGCTTCGTGAGGTAGCACACGATGAAGCGCCGGTCGCCGACCACCTCCGCGAGTCCGCGGGAGCGGAAGGTGATGCTCACGTTGTGGAAGAGGTCGCCGGAACCGGTCTGCCCGATGCGCAGCTGCTCCCGTACGGGGCTGCGCGGGCCGTCGGCGGCGACCAGGTAGTCCGCGCGCACCGTGAGGTGCTCCCCGGTGTCCCGGTTCTTCATCCGCGCGGTCACCCCGGTCGCGTCGGGGTCGAAGGACTGGAGCTCGGTGGCGTACCGCAGGTCGGCGCCGAGCGTGGGGGTCACGGACATCAGAACCGGCTCGATGTCGTTCTGGCTGCACAGGCACCACGCCGAGGGGCTGAAGCGCGCGAGCGTTCCCCCCGGGTCGATCTCCTCGAACAGCCACTCCGAGTCGTCCCCGGTCAGGGAGCCGCCCTGCAGGATCCCGTGGTTGTCGGACAGGACCGAGGCGGCGTCCCGGATCCGCCCCTCGACACCCGCGACCCGGAACAGCTCCATCGTCCGTACGTTGATGCCGCGTCCGCGCGGGTGCAGCGAGGTGCCCCCGTGCTTCTCGACCAGCATGTGCCTGATGCCGTGGCGGCCCAGGAACAGCGAGGTGCACAGGCCCACCAGGGAGCCGCCCACGATGAGGACGGGCACGTGGTGGTCGACGTTTTCCTTCATGGGTCCCTTCATGCCCGGTGCGGGGGGTCTTCCCTCGCCCGTTCACCCGCTTGGTTCTCCCCTCTCGCGCCGATCGCGCTACGGGACAACGATCGGTTCGGGTGGCGCCACCCGCGTTCCGGGGGGCTGACCGACCGCATCCGCAGGTGGATCACCCAGGCGGATGCCACCGAGGACCGACGACGCCCCAGGGAATGCGGCGACCACGTGGTCTCGAAGGAGTGAGAACGATGACAACCTTGTCGGAACGGATATCCCAGTCCGCCTTCGACGACTCCCGGCTGCGGGTCGTACTGCTGCTGGACCTCTACGACGGGGCCCAGACCCAGTTCCTGGAGGTGTACGAGCAGCTGCGCAGGCAGGTCTCGTCCGTCCCGGGGCACATCAGCGACGAGCTGTGCCAGTCGATCGAGAACCCCTCCCAGTGGCTGATCACGAGCGAGTGGGAGAGCGCGCAGCCCTTCCTCGCCTGGGTGAGCAGCGAGGCGCACGTCGCAACGGTCCAACCGCTGCACGGATGCGTGCGGGACACCCGGTCGCTGCGTTTCAGCGTGCTGCGGGAGACCGGAAAGCCCTCCCCTCCGGCGCCGGTCGACGCCTTCCCCGGTACCGCGGGCACGGGCGCCGCTGAGCGCCGTGACGGCCGGCTCCAGGCCGCCCCCCGGCGCGGGGACGGCGTGGTGCGCCACGCCCTGACCTTCACCGTGAAGCCGGGCAGCGAGGCCGTGGTCGCGAAGCTGCTGGCCGGGTACGCGTCCCCGCAGGCCCGGGTCGACGAGCACACCCGGCTGCGCCGCACCTCGCTGTTCATGCACGGCAACCGCGTCATACGGGCGGTCGAGGTCGAGGGGGACCTCCTCGCGGCGCTGCGCCACGTGTCCCGCCAGCCCGAGGTCAGGGCGGTCGAGGAGGCCCTCAACCCGTACCTGGAGCAGGACCGGGACCTGACCGACCCGGGGTCCGCGCGGGTGTTCTTCACCCGCGCCGCGCTCCCGGCGGTGCACCACGTGGCGGCCGGCGGGCGGGAACTCGCGGACCTGGGGCGGCACGCGCTCTTCTACCCCGCCAAGGACGGGTGCGGCTCGGCCCTCGCCCGGCTGCTGGCCGGCCAGGACGAGGCTGCCGTGGACGATCCGGCGAGCCCCATCGAGGCCAGCACGGTCTTCCAGCGCGACGACGTCGTCGTCCGGCTCCTCGATCTGAGCGGCCCGATCGACGCGCGGCCCGCCCACGCGCTGGGCGTCCAGGGCGGCCACAAGGCGGCCGTCCTCGCCCGGCTCCTCGACAGCGCCACGGACGGCGTGCCCACCACAGACGAGGAGATCTCCCGATTCCTGGCGCGCTCCGAGATGCGCCTGATCACCGACCGGCGCCCGCCGGCGCAATCCTGAGGAGAGACACGCCATGACCGTACAACTGACCATCGAGGAACTGGCCGTACTGATGAAGAAGGGCGCGGGCGTCACCGTGGACCCCGTCGCCATGGCGAGCCGCCCCGACTCCGGCTTCGACGAGTGGGGCCTCGACTCCCTCGGGCTCCTCGGCATCGTCGGCGAGCTGGAGAACCGGCACCGCCGGCCCCTGCCGCCCGACGCGGACCGCTGCAAGTCGCCGCGGGAGTTCATCGAGCTGGTCAACAACTCCCTGCTGGCCGGGAGCTGACCCGCCGGTCAGCGCCCGGCACACGAGCCACCACGCCCCGGGTTCGGGGCGTGGTGGTGGCGGTGGTGGCCGGTGCCGGCCCGGGGCCCTACCCGGGCACGGTGCACTCGAAGGCATGCAGGTACGCGTTGACCGGACGGACCTCGCCGACCGCCAGGCCGGCCTCGGTCATCCGCGCGACCAGGCTCTCCTTGGTGTGCTTGGCACCGCCGACGTTGAGCAGGAGCAGCAGGTCCATGGCGGTGGTGAACTTCATCGACGGACTGTCGTCCACGAGGTTCTCGATGACGACGACCCTGGCGCCGGGCCGGGCCGCGTCGAGGACGTTGCGCAGGGTCCTGCGCGTGCTCTCGTCGTCCCACTCCAGGATGTTCTTGATGATGTAGAGGTCGGCTTCGACCGGGATGGCCTCGCGGCAGTCCCCGGGAACGATGCCGGCCCGGTCGGCGAGCGGTCCGCCGTCCCGCAGCCGGGGGTCGGCCTTGGCCACGACGCCCGGCAGGTCGAGCAGGACGCCCCGTACCTCCGGGTGCTTCTCCAGCAGGCTCGCCAGGACATGTCCCTGGCCGCCTCCGACGTCCGCGACCACCGAGACGCCGGTGAGGTCGAGGAACTCCGCGACGTCCAGCGCCGACTGCGTGCTGGAGGTGGTCATCGCCCGGTTGAAGACGTGGGCCGACTCGTGCGCGTCCTGGTGCAGGTACTCGAAGAACCCCTTGCCGTAGAGGTCCTGGAAGACGCTCCCGCCGGAGCGCACCGCGTCGTCGAGCCGGGGCCAGGCCTCCCAGGTCCAGGGCTCCGTGCACCACAGGGCGATGTAGCGCAGGCTGTGCGGGTCGTCCTCGCGCAGCAGCCGCGACATCTCGGTGTGGACGAAGCCGCCGTCCTCCGTCTCCGCGAAGATCCCGTAGCAGGTCAGGGCGCGGAGCAGGCGGTGCAGGGGCTGCGGCTCGGCGTCCACCGCCGCCGCGAGCCCGGCCGCGGTGGCGGGCTCGTCACCCAGGGCGTCGGCCACGCCGAGGCGGGCCGCCGCGCGGACGGCGGCGGCGCACGCGGCGCCGAAGACGAGCTCCCGCAGGCGCATGGCCGGCTGGGGGGTGTGGGCGGGGGCGGGAACGGTGGGGGTGGTGGCGGGGGTGGTGCTCAGCGTGGTCATACGGCCTCGATCCTCCGGGGAAGGGGAAGCGACGGGAAACGGGGGGTCAGCACAGGCCCGCGGGCGTGGAGACCTGGCAGCGGTTGCCGAGGAACTTGTTGCCGCTTCCGGTTCCCTGGTTGGCCAGGTCGGCGGGCTTGTTGCCCGTCACTACGTTGTCCTTGACGACGTTGTCGGTGTTCTGGGCGCCGACGAAGCTCTTGAACAGCAGGATTCCGCCGGAGATCGGCGCGGTGCCCACGTTGTCCCGGATGGAGTTGCCCCGGATGACCGTCTCCTCGGCTCCGGTGAGGACGATGCCGGCGCCCTGGATGTCCGGGAGGCGGCTGTTGCCGCGGCAGAACTTGTTGTTCGCGTGGATGCGGTTGCCGCGGATCGTCATGTCGCCGGCGCCGGGGTCGCCCTCGTCGCCGACGACGAACACGCCGCCGCAGTTGCCGGTGAGGACGTTGTCGTTGACGGAGAGGTTGCGGACCCGCCTGACCGTCACTCCGATCCGGTTGCCGGTCAGCCTGTTGTCGCGGACCACGGCGCCCCGGGTGTCGGTGGCGCCGCCCTCGCGGTCGATGGTGTTCGCCAGGAAGATCCCGGACTCCGCGTTGTCCCGGGCCGTGTTGGAGCGGAACACCCCGCGCGTGGAGCGCTCCTGTGCGATGCCCCAGGTGCCGTTCTTCTCCGCGGTGACCCGCTCGACGCGCATCCGGTCGGTGCGGGAGGCCCAGATGCCGCTCTTCTTGAAGCCCGTCAGGGTCAGGGAGCGGATGCTCACCCGGTCGACGGTCTTCTCGGCTGCTCCTATGACGCAGATGCCGTTGCCGGACGCCGCACAGGCGTTGTCCGCGCGGGCCGTGCCCGGGGCGGGCGGCGTGATCACCGTCGTGGCGCCCGCGCCCCGCAGGGTCAGGGGCTTGGTGATGTTCACGCTCTCGTGATAGGTGCCGGCCAGCACGAAGATGCTGTCTCCCGGCCGTGCGGCGTCCACCGCTTCCTGGATCGACTCGCCCGGATGCACCGTGTGGCCGGCGGCGGCCGCGGGCGGCGCGACCGCGCCGAGGCCAGCGGCCATGACGACGGTGATGCATGCGAGGCTGTTGAACTGTCGGTTCGTCACCTTGCCGAAGCTAGGGGCGATCACCGCCGCCCGCCACACCGGGTAAGCGTATGGATACACGGCGCGGGCAAACGGCTCCATTTTGGCGCCCGGAGGAGTGGCCCGGGAAATGGCCGGGGCCCCTCCCCGCCGCGGCGGCCGGCGTACGCCCGGGGCCGTTGACCGCGCGTCGGGTACGGGCCTGGTCACGGGGGGTTTCCCGGCGGGGCCCACCGAGGGGCAACGGGAAACCCGTCGACCCCGGTGGGCTGCCGGGACAGGCTGAAGGCGTCAGCACGAGGCAAGACCCACAAGGGGAAATCATGCGCAAGATGATCCGCGGCGCCGCCGCCGTCGCCACTGCCGCCGTCGCCGTGATCGCGCTCGGCGGGACGGTCGAGGCGAAGCCCGCCGACGCGTGGGCCGGCTGCCCGGAGGGGGCGGTCTGCATCTACCCCCAGGACCAGAACCCGGCCGTGAAGCCGACCCACGTCTTCTACAAGTACGGGGCCCACAACCTGAGCAACCAGTTCGGACGCCACTGGGTGCTCAACAACCAGTACGGCGGTGCGACCGCGAACCTCTGCACCGGCTACAACGGCGCGGGCTGCGGCAGCTCCATCGCGGCGAAGACCGGTGTCTACGCCGACCTCGGGCCGATCAACTCCATCCGGCTGAACCCGTAGCACCCCGCCCCGGAGGGACAGGTTCCGGAGCCGCCCGGCCGCGGCTCCGGACGTTCCTCTTCTCGTCATACCGGGCGAAGGAACCGGCTCCCCGTCACACCCCCGCTGTAGCCTGGACCCTGCCATCTCGCAGCCTGGGCGCGCTCTGCCATGGGGGATGTTTTGGGGGATCCGGATCCGGACCACCGGCGGAACACCGACACCACAGAAACCACCGGGAACACCGACGGGACGGGCGGCACCGGCGGGACCGACAGCGACGGCGGGGCCGACCGCACCGGCGGGACCGACAGCGACGGTCACCGGCACGAACCGTCCGGCGGCCACGCCGCCGCCTTCCCCGCCCGGCTGCGGAGCCTGCGCGGGGAGCGCGGCCTGTCGCTCGCCGATCTGGCCCGGCGGACGCACTACAGCAAGGGCTATCTCAGCAAGATCGAGACCGGCGCGAAGCCCGCGACCCCCGACGTCGCGCGGCGCTGCGACGAGGTGCTGGGGGCCGGGGGCGAACTGCTGCGGCTGGTCCGGGAGACGGGCCCGCCCGGCGCCGTGCCCGGCCCGCGGCCCGCGGGTGCGGCCGGACCCCCGCCCGCCGGCGACTGCCCCTACCGGGGGCTGCCCGCCTTCACCGCGCGGGACGCGGAGTGGTTCTTCGGCCGGGAGCGGGCGACTGCGGAGCTCGTCGAGCGGGTCTTCGAGCGCGTCGGCAGCGGGCCGCTCCTCCTCGTCGCCCCCTCCGGGGCGGGCAAGTCCTCCCTGCTCAACGCCGGTCTCGTACCGGCCTTCCGGCGTGTCGGAGGGTTCCCGATGCCGGGCGCCGACGCGTGGCCGGTGATCCGGTTCACGCCGACCGCGCATCCCCTCAGGGAGCTGCTGGACCGCGCCGCGAAGGTGCTGGGCGGCGATCCGGGGATCACCGTACGGGACGTGCGGGAGCGGCCCGAGGCGCTGCTGGAGGCCGTCAGCCGGTTGGCGGGGGACGCTCGTGCGGGTGATTTCCCGTCACGGCCGGCCCGACCGGTCCGGCCGGTGCTGCTCGTCGACCAGTTCGAGGAGCTGTTCACCCTCTGTTCCGACGAGGAGGAGCGCCGGGCCTTCGTACGGGTGCTCTCCGCCGTGTCGGCCGCCTCCCGGGCGGCGGCCGCCGGGCAGGACCCCGCCGTCGTGGTGCTGGGCGTACGGGCCGACTTCTCCGGGAGCTGCATGGAGCTCCCGGAGCTCGCCTCGGCCTTCACCGAGGGCCTGTTCGTCCTGCCCCCGATGTCCGTGGCGGAGCTGCGGGAGTCCGTCACGCGCCCGGCGGAACTCGCCGGGGTCACGCTGGAGCCCGGCCTGGTCCCGCTGTTGCTGCGCGACGCCGGACTGCGCGGGGACGCCTCGGAGCGCACCCCCTCGGGCGCGCTGCCGCTGGTCTCCCACACCCTGAGGGCCACCTGGCAGGAGCGTACGGGCGACACGCTGACCGTCGCCGGGTACGAACAGGCCGGCGGGATCCAGGGGGCGGTCGCGCGCACGGCCGAGACCGTGTTCGCCGGGCTGTACCCGGCCGAGCAGAAGACGATCCGCCGCGTCCTGGTCCGTCTGGTGCACGTCGCCGACGGCGCCGGCCCGACGCGCCGCCGGGTCACCCGGACCGCCCTGCTGGGGCCGCCGGACGGCGCGGACCGGGCCGCGGCCGCGCTGGACCCCTTCGTCCGGGCCCGGCTGGTCACCATGGACCGGGACACCGTGGAGATCACCCACGAGGCCCTGCTGCACGCCTGGCCGCGGCTGCGCGGCTGGATCCACGCCGACCGGGCCGGCCTGCTCATCCACCAGCAACTGGCCCACGCGGCCGCCGAGTGGGAGCGCGAGGGGCGCGACGCCTCCGCCCTCTACCGCGGGACCAGGCTGGACACCGCGCGTTCCTGGGCGGACGAGCTGGACGGCCGGAGCCTGCTGGGCCCTCCGGAGGAGGCCTTCCTGCGGGCGAGCCAGGACGTGGAGGACGGCCGGCAGCGGCAGGCGCGGCGTCAGGTCCGGCTCCGGCAGCGGATGCTGGCGACGCTGCTGGTCCTGCTGGTCCTCGCGGTGGGCGGGGGCGGCCTGGCGTACCAGGAGCGCACGGCCGCGCTCGGCCAGGAACGCGTCGCCCGTTCACGGGCCCTGGCCCTGCAGTCCACGGCGCTCGCCGCCGGACAGCCGGAGGGGTCGATGCTGCTGGCCGGGCAGGCGTACCGGACCGAGCCGACCGCCGAGGCGCGGGGCGCCTTGCTGAGCACGCAGTCCCAGCCGTTCGTCGCCCGTCTCGGCGGGCACGACGGGCCGGTCAACGCGCTGGCGTTCTCGCCCGACGACTCCGTGCTGGCGACGGCCGGTTCCGACGGCCGGGTGGTGGTGCGCCGGCTGTCCGACCGCCGGACGACGGCGACCCACACGCTGCCCGGACGGGTGCGCGCGGTCGCCTTCGGCCCCGGCGGCCGCACGCTCGCGGCCGCGTCCACGGACGGGCCCGCCCGGGTGTGGGACACCACCGGGCGGGCGGCGCCGACCGTGCTCCCGGCGGTCACTGCGGGCGCCCGCGCCCTCGCCTTCGCGCCCGACGGGCGGACCCTGGCCGTCGCGGCCTTTGACGGGACGGTCCTGCTGTGGGAGACCGGCGGCGAGCACCGGGTCGTGGGGACGCTGACCGGGCACACCGGGCGGGTCAACGCGCTGGCGTACGCGCCGGACGGCCGGACGCTGGTGTCGGCCGGCGCCGACCGGACCGTACGGCTGTGGGACCCGGCCCCGGACCCCGGCCGGGAGCGGTCGGACCCCCGCGAGACGGCCGTCCTGTCCGGACACACCGACGAGGTGCTGGGGGCGGCGTTCGCACCGGACGGGCGGACGGTCGCCACCGGGGGCGTCGACCGGACCGTGCGGCTGTGGGACGTGGCCGGCCGCAGGTCGACGGCGACGCTGAGCGGGCACAGCGACGACGTCAACGGGGTCGCGTACACGCCCGACGGGACGACGGTGGTCAGCGCGGGCGGCGACGGGACGACCCGGCTGTGGGACGTGCGCGGCGGCCGCCCGACGGCGACGTTCGCCGGGCACACCGACTACGTGCTCGGCGTGGCCGTGGACTCCGGCGGGACGCTGCTGGCCACGGCCGGGTTCGACCAGTCGGTGGTGCTGTGGGACCTGCGGGGGCCGGTGCTGACCGCGCGCCCGTTCACGGAGATCTGGCACGCCGCGTACAGCCGGGACGGAAGGCTGCTGGCCACCGCGCAGGCGGACCACACGGTGCGGCTGTGGGACGTGGCGGGGCGCCGGGTCGTGGCCACCTTCACCGGGCACGGCGAGACCGTGTTCTCGGTGGCCTTCTCCCCCGACGGCAGAACCCTGGCCTCCGCCGGGTCGGACGGCACGGTCCGGCTCTGGGACGTGGCCGCGCGCGCCCCGGCCGCGATCCTCACTAGCCTGGGCGGCACCGTGTTCTCGGTGGCCTTCTCCCCCGACGGCAGAACCCTGGCCTCCGCCGGGTCGGACGGGACGATCCGGCTGTGGGACGTGGCCGCGCGCCGTCCGCTGGCCCTCCTCGCCGGGCACACGGACTTCGCCAACGACGTGGTGTTCAGCCCCGACGGGCGCACCCTGGCGAGCGCCGGGGACGATCTGACGGTACGTCTGTGGGACGTCGCGGCGCGCAGCCCGCTGGACACGCTGACGGGCCATACGGGCGCGGTCCGCGCCGTGGCCTTCACCCCGGACGGGCGGTCGCTGGCCAGCAGCGGCAACGACGGCACCGTACGGCTGTGGGACGCCCGGAGCCACCGCTTCGAGGCGGCCCTGTCCGGGCACACCGGCTCCGCGCGGGGCATCGCCTTCTCCCCCGACGGCCGGACCCTGGCGAGCAGCGGCAACGACCGTACGGTGCGGCTCTGGGACGTGCCCGGACGCCGGGCGCTGGCTGCGCTGGCCGGGCACGGGAACGCGGTGTGGGGGGTCGCCTTCGCCCCCGACGGCCGGACCGTCGCCAGCAGCAGCACCGACGGCACCGTACGGCTGTGGGACCTGGACGTACGGGCCCGGCTGGCCGAGCTGTGCCGCCTGGTCACGGACGGCGCCCCGCGCGAACACCGGGCGCCGGTGCCCGGGGTGGCCGTCTCCCGGGACCCCGGCTGCCCGCGGGGCTGAACACGGCCCCGCGCGGGATCCGGTGAACGCCCTGCTCGGCGGGGGTTTCCCGGGGTGTTTCCCGTTGCCCGTCCGGACAGGGCCGCGCCCGCCCCTCCCCGGGCGGGTGGTGCGGCGCGCAGGCTGCTGCCATCCCACCGCACCACGAATCGAGGTCCTCCCATGGTCCACCGCCGATCCGGACTGCCGGGCGCGGTCGCCGCGTTGCTGGCCGTCCTGCTCTGGGCAGCGGCCCCACCGGCCGCGGCCGCCGCGGCCGCCGCGCCCGCCGGGGCCTGCGCCGTCCGCGCCCCGGGGGCCTCGCCGGCCGCCGAACGGGCGGTCGCCGCGGCCTGCGCCCAGGTCGACGCCGACGTCTGGTACACGTGGGGCGGTGGTCACGGCGCCCGCCCGGGTCCCACGTACGGGCAGGTCGATCCGACCGACCCGGCCAGCGAACACGACCCCGAGCGGATCGGCTTCGACTGCTCGGGCCTGGTCCGCCACGCGTGGGCTCAGGCGGCCGGGTCGGACATCCTGAACGGGGTGGCGAGCGCGCAGTACTACACGACCCGCGCCGCCGCCCGCTTCGGCGCCGACCGGGGCCTGGCCCCGCTGCTCCCCGGGGACCTGCTGGTCTGGGGCACCCCGCGGGACCTGCACCACATCGCCGTCTACCTCGGCGCGGGCAAGATGGCCGAGGCACGGCAGTCCGGCACCAAGCTGATGGTCAGTGACGTCCGGCTGGGCGGCGACTACCACGGCGCCGTGCGCATCGACCCCGGGCCGGTGACCGGGCACGTGTTCACGACCTGGGGCACGGGGGTGTGGACCAAGGCGGAACCGTCGCTGAAGGCCGCCCGCGTGTACGCGTTCCCCGGCCCGACGAAGGTCCGCGTCGGATGCCAGAAGCACGCGGAGCGGGTCACCTCCGACGGGTACACGAACGACGCGTGGTCCTACCTCCCCGACTACGGGGCGTGGATGACGAACATCTACGTCCAGGGGCCGGAGTGGCTGCCGGGGGTGCCCGACTGCGCCGACGCGGGGGCTCCGTAGCGGGCGGTACGGAGGAGGCCGGCGGCGGGTGCTCCGCGGCGGGCGGCGGCGCGGCGGGTGCTCCGCGGCGGGCCGTCAGGACCCGGCGATGACCAGGAGCGTGCGGGCCCCGTCCGGGCCGCCCAGGCGGCAGCGGTGCGGGACCTCGCCGCGGTGGTGGGCGCTCTGGCCCGCCCGCAGGGCCAGCGGCTCCTCGCCCTCGACCTCCAGGAGGATCTCGCCCTCCAGGACGTACAGGAAGTCCTCGCCGGGGTGCTCGAACCAGCCCCACTCGCCCCGGCCGGGCTCGAAGTGGTGCTCGTACGCCTCCATCAGCGTGCTCCGCCCGCCGGGGATCAGCACGCGGGCGGTCTGTCCCGCCGCCTCGTCTACCCGGATCACCTGCGGGTCGCTCTCGTGGCTGACCGCGCCGGGTCGGGCGGGGGGCCTCAACCTCGCCCCGAACCAAATCACTTCGGCACTCGCCCGCGGTGACGTCGACGCCGGGGTCACCTTCCCCGGCTTCTACGGCGCCGCGCGCACCGCCCTCGGCGCCCGTTACGCCGAGCTCCCCTACTCCGGCTACACGGCCAGGACCCTGCTCGTGGCCGGCCCCTCGGCCACCCCGCAGGGCACGGCCGCCGTGCTGCGCACCCTGCTGCGGGCCCAGCGCGAGATCGGCGAGGACCCGGCCGCCGCCCGCCGGGCCGTCCTCGCCCAGTCCGGGGGAGCGCTCGAAGCCGCGTACGTCGAGGCGTTTTTGCCCCGCTACACCTACGGCGCCACCCTCTCCCCCGAGCTGCTGACGCAGTTGACGGAGGAGGCCGCCTGGGCCAAGACCGCCCAGGGCCTGCCGGGAGCCGCCGACCGCGCGGCACTGTCGGCCTACCTGAACCCGGGGCCGCTGGCGGCCGCCGATCCGGGCGCCGTCACCGTCACCGCCGCCGGCTGACCGGCCCCGACCCGGTCCGGCCCGCGCAGCCCGTACCGGACCCACCCACCCACCCACCCACCCACCCACCCACCCACCCACCGGGAGCAGCCCATGAGCATCGACCAGAACACCCTGCGCCGCCGCGGCACCGGCCTCATCGCCCACGACCCCGGGCGCAGCTACGGCGGCTACACCCTCTACACGCCCATCACCAGCGCCGGCGAGATCCACCTCGTCGACATCGAGGGACGGCCCGTCCACACCTGGAACTCCCCCCACCCGCCCGGCCGTCAGGCCCAGCTCCTGCCGAACGGCAACCTCTTCTACGCGGCCAAGGACACCGCCGGCCCCACCCTCTTCCCCATCTGGGACGTCTACCACGGCGGCATCTTCCAGGAACTGGCCCCCGACTCCACGGTCGTGCGCGAGGCCCGGCACCCTTCCACCACCACGACGCGTCCGTGCTGCGCAACGGGAACCTCGTCGTCACCGGCGTCGAGCCGCTGTCCCCCTGCGACACGGCCCGGATCCGGGGCGGCATCCCCGGCTCCGAGGCCGAGGGCGGCGTGATCTACGGGGACGTGGTGTACGAGCTGACGTGGGACGGCGAGGTCGTGTGGCGCTGGGCCGCCATCGAGCACCTCAAACCCGAGGAGGTGCCGCTGAACCGCCACTTCGCCCGCGAGCACTGGCCGATGGCGAACACCGTCAACGAACTGGCTGACGGCTCCCTGGTGGTGGGCTTCCGCAGCGCCTCCACCACCGTGGCGGTCGACCGCGCGGACGGCTCCGTGCGCTGGCGCATCGGCCCCGACGTCCTGGCCCAGCAGCACCACCCGCACGAGCTGCCCGGCGGCACCATCCTGGTCTTCGACAACGGGACCTACCGCGACCACACCTCCGTCCCGTACTCGCGGGTGCTGGAGCTCGACCCGCACACCGGAAAGGAGGTCTGGTCGTACGAGGACAACCCGCCGCAGAACTTCTTCAGCCCGTACATGTCCAGCGCCCAGCGCCTGCCCAACGGGAACACCTTCATCGCGGAGGGCTCCTTCGGGCGGCTCTTCGAGGTGACGCCCGGCGGGGACGTGGTGTGGGAGTTCGTGGTCCCGCAGTTCCGGGCCTTCGGGGAAGGCGTCGGACTGGAGTCCTCCGGCGGCGCCCAGAACTCGGTATTCCGCGCCTACCGATACGCCGCGGACCAGCTCCCCTGGCTCTGATCCGCACCCCGGTTCATTTCACCCGAGGGCGTTGTGTGTACGGCAGATGAAATTGGTACGCGCATAAGCCCGTTCCGATATCAGAACCGTTGACACCCGCTCTCCGCGCTGCCTAAGGCTTGTCCCGTAAATGATCTACGAGTCGCCTCGGGCGTGGTTGGCCGTGTGGCGGTCCGCTCGCCTATCCGGCGAGGGCGAGGTTGTGCA
>NZ_JBHXQN010000051.1:0-45033 GCF_042717785.1 Streptomyces sp. NPDC058619 | reverse complement strand
CGCCCTTGAGGGGACGGCCCGACCCGGAGAGACGATGAGACTGACGGGAACCCCCCAACACCTCGCGCTCCCGCCCGGCACAGGCACCGCCCCCCGCACCCCCGCCCCACCCAACGCGGTGCCGCCGAACGGGTGCGCCGCCCTACCCCCGCGTGTCGAAGTCCCGCCCCGCCACACCGTGCCGTGTCGCCACTTCGTGCCAGAAGTCTGTTCCCCCGCACGGTTTCTGACGTACCGTCATGTCTGCCCGACATGACGCCCCCGAGGTCGCCGCTGCCGAAGCCATCGAAGCCGCCGGCGCCGCCGTCACCGTCACCGTGTCCAGGAGGTCCGCCATGCCCGCCGACCGGCCCATCGCCCTCGACGAATACCCCATCCACCAGGCCCCCCTGTCGATGAAGCACCTCGTCAGCGGCGACCGCAACGCCTACGACCGGTGCATCTTCCACGTCTTCGACCACGCCGGCCGCGCCGTCCTCATCCTCGGTCTCGGCGTCTACCCCAACGCCGGCGTCATCGACGCCTACGCCACCCTGCGCATGGGCGACGAACTCCTCGCCGTCCGCGCCTGCGACGCGCTCACCGACGACCGGATGAACCTCTCCGTCGGCCCGCTCTCCATCACCGTCGACATACCGCTCAAGCAGCTCACCCTCCGCTGCGCCGCCGATCCGGACGACCCTCTGGGGCTCTCGTACGACGTCACCTGGACCGCCGAGTTCCCCGCGGTGTGGGAGCCCCACCACGTCCAGCGGCGCGGCGACCGCCTCATGCTCGAAGGCCGCCGGTTCGTCCAGGCCGGAGGCGTCACCGGCACCGTTCGCGCGAACGGGGAGGAACTCGTCCTCGCGCCGGGGGAGTGGACCGGTACCCGCGACCGCAGTTGGGGCGTACGGCCGATCCCCGGGGAGGACGGCGGCCGGGCGGCCGAGGAGTACCGCCCCGAGGGGTTCCACTGGCTCTGGATACCCGTCCGCTTCGAAGACCGCTTCCTCATGGTCATCGCCCAGGAGGACGCGGACGGCCACCGCACCCTCAACGAGGCCGTACAGGTCTTCCCCGAAGGCAGCGACCGGCACGACGTCCAACTCGGCTGGCCGCACACCGAGATCCGCTACCGCCCCGGCAGCCGACACCCGGTGAGCGCGGTCGTCCACCTCGCCGACCCCTCCCGCAAGCCCCTCGAACTCGGGGTGGAGATCCTGAACTCCTCCCCGCTCGCAGTCGGCGCCGGCTACCCGCCCGCCGCCGACTGGCAGCACGGCACCTGGCAGGGCCGGGACTGGACGGACCGCCGCCGCTACGACCTCTCCGACCCCGCGGCGCACCCCATGGCCGCATTCGGGGTCACCGACCACTCGGCCCGCTTCACCCTCGACGGCCAGGTGGGTCACGGCATCTTCGAGCACGGCAGCTTCGGCCGCCACGACCCGAGCGGCTTCACCGACTACTCCTCCGTAGCCCCGTAGCCCCGTAGCCCCGTAGCCCCGTAGCCCCGTAGGCCTCTGGCCGCCCGTCCCGCCGCCCCCGCCTCCCCCAGCCGAACAGGAAGAAAGAAGAGAGGGGTACCCATGGCCACCGCACCACGTCCGCGCACCTCCACCCGGGAGCCCGAGGAGCTCGGCCGGCGCCTCGCCGCCTGGCTGGACACCCGGCTCCCGGGCGCGCGGGTCACCAACCCGTCCGTTCCCGGGTCGAACGGCATGTCCAGCGAGACCCTGCTCTTCGACATAGAGCACCCGGACGCCCCGCTCCGCGCCTGCGCGCTGCGGCTCGCCGCCGATCCGGCCGCCTACACCGTCTTCCCCACGTACGACATGCCGCGCCAGCACCGCGTGATGAGCCTGGTCGCCGAGCACACCGACCTGCCCGTACCGCGCGTGCAGTGGCTGGAGGAGGACCCGGGGCCGCTCGGGGCGCCGTTCTTCGTCATGGCCCGGGCGGAGGGCCGGGTCCCGCCCGACGTCATGCCCTACACGTACGAGGGGAACTGGCTGCACGCCGCCACCGACGCCGAGCGCGCCGGACTCCAGGAGGCGAGCGTCGCGCTGTTGGCACGCCTGCACGACCAGTTCCCGGCCGCGGAGGCCGAGTTCCTCCTCCCCGAGGGCGAGGGGACGCCGCTGCGCCGGCACGTCGACGGCCAACGCGCCTACTACGCCTGGGTGGTGGGCGGACTGGCCCCGTCCCCGCTCATCGAGCGGGCGTTCGCGCGCCTGGAGGGGCTGTGGCCCGCGGACGAGGGCCCCGCCGTCCTCAACTGGGGCGACGCCCGCATCGGGAACGTCGTCTACGACGGCTTCACGCCGGTGGCCGTCCTCGACTGGGAGATGGCGGCGTACGCCCCGCGCGAGGTCGACCTCGGCTGGACGGTGTACCTCCACCGGTTCTTCCAGGACCTCACGGTCGGCTTCGGGCAGCCGGGCCTGCCCGACTTCCTGCGCCGCGAGGACATCGAGCGCCGGTACGCCGAACTCACCGGGCACACCCCCCGGGACATGGAGTTCCACACCCTCTACGCGGCTCTGCGGCACGGCATCGTGATGCTGCGCATCGCCTACCGGCAGGCGCACTTCGGCGAGGTCGAGATCCCGGCCGATCCCGACGGCCTGATCCTCCACCACGCCAGTCTGGACGCCATGGTCCGGGGTGCGTACTGGTAGGCCCAGGGGCAGGATCCCGCAGCCGGTCAGCCGGTCAGCCGGTCAGCCGGTCAGCCGGTCAGCCGGTCAGCCGGTCAGCCGGTAGGCCCGCAGGCCGGCCGGTGCCGGGTTCCCGGCGCCGGTGTCAGGCCGCCTGCGCGTGCTGCTGCCGGGTCTGGGGCGGTACGGGGCTCACCATCCGCACCGGACGCGAGCCCGGCCCGCCGGCGTGGGAGAACGGCTGGGTCCGCCAGTCCAGCCCCTGGGGCAGGGTCAGGTGCACGATCGGCTCCAGCTCCGGGGCGTCGTCCGGACGCGGTACGCCCACGGTCGGCAGCGCGTCGGAGGCGGGCCGCCCGGTGCCGGCGCACACCGTGAGCCCGAACGGGTTCCACGGGGTCAGGCAGAGGGCGTGCTGCGGCAGGTGCTCCTCGTCGGCGAAGAGGGCGATCGACTGTCCGCAGTCGGGGCAGGTCGCGTGGTGGACGTCGAAGCCCTCGCCGTCCTCCGCGTATTCCGGGTACGGGTCGTCCCCGGAATCGAGAAGCTCCAGGGGCTCCGGTGCGGTGCGACCGGCGCGCTTGGTGTTCAGCATGGATGTACTCCCCCTTGGGTGGGCCGGGCGGGCAGGTTCTACGGCCACGGCCACAGCAAGCACTTCCCGTCCCGCGGCACGAGTAACCACATCCGTCCGCTGTACGCGCGCATCGGCTTGTGGCCTTGGTCACATGCCCGCCGCAGATGCCTCCACTGGGCGGACAGCACTGTGCCTGGAGCACCCCTGGGCCTTAAGTTGAGCGGCTATGAGCGCAATGGAGGAGCTGGACCGCCAGATCGTTGATCTGCTCGTGCGGGACGGGCGGATGAGCTATACGGATCTGGGCAAGGCCACCGGACTGTCCACGTCGGCGGTCCACCAGCGGGTACGCCGACTCGAACAGCGCGGGGTGATCCGCGGCTACGCCGCCGTCGTCGACCCCGAGGCCGTCGGGCTGCCGCTGACGGCGTTCATCTCGGTCAAGCCGTTCGATCCCAGCGCGCCGGACGACATCGCCGACCGGCTGGCCGGGGTCCCCGAGATCGAGGCCTGCCACAGCGTGGCGGGCGACGAGAACTACATCCTCAAGGTCCGGGTGGCGACCCCCCTGGAGCTGGAGGACCTGCTGGGCCGCCTGCGCGCCCTCGCGCACGTCTCGACCCGCACGACGGTGGTCCTCTCGACCCCGTACGAGGCCCGCCCGCCCCGCGTCTAGCCCGTCCCGAATCCAGCACGCCCAGAGCGCGCCCCGAGCCCGCCGGGGACCCGGCGGTCGGGCCGGGGCCGGCGGCGCGGGAGACTGGTCCCCATGACTGACCGCACCGCCCACTCCGCCGACGCCGCCGCCGGAGCACCGACAAGGACCGTCCTCCTGCGCGGGGGCGAGGTACACAGCCCCGCCGACCCGTTCGCCACCGCGATGGTGGTCGAGCGCGGCCACATCGCCTGGGTCGGCTCCGAGGGCGCGGCAAACGCCTTCGCGCAGGGCGTGGACGAGGTCGTCGACCTCGGCGGGGCGCTCGTCACGCCGGCCTTCACCGACGCCCACGTCCACACCACCTCCGCCGGCCTGGCCCTGACCGGGCTGGACCTGACCGCGGCCCGCTCGCTACCCGCCGCGCTGGAGCTCGTACGGGCGTACGCCGCGAGCCGACCCGCCGACCGGGTGCTCCTCGGGCACGGCTGGGACGCGGCCCGCTGGCCCGAGCGGCGGGCGCCCCGGCGCGCCGAGCTCGACGAGGCCGCGGGCGGCCGCCCGCTGTACCTGAGCCGCATCGACGTGCACTCCGCCGTGGTCACCACGGCCCTGCTCGACCTCGTTCCCGGCGTCGCCGCCCGCGGGGACGAGCCCCTGACCCGGGACGCCCACCACGCCGTCCGCGCGGCCGCCCTGGCCGCCGTCACCCCCGCCCAGCGGGCGGAGGCGCAGCGGGCCGCCCTGGACCGGGCGGCCTCCCTCGGGATCGGTTCCGTGCACGAGTGCGGCGGCCCCGACATCTCCTCCGCCGAGGACTTCACCGGGCTGCTGGCCCTGGCCGCCGGGCGTCCCGGGCCCCGGGTCTTCGGGTACTGGGCCGACCGGGATCTCGGCCGGGCGAAGGAGCTGGGGGCCGTCGGAGCCGCCGGGGACCTCTTCGTGGACGGCGCCCTCGGCTCGCACACGGCCTGCCTGCACGCCCCGTATGCCGACGCCACCCACACCGGCACCGGCTACCTGGACGCGGGCGCCGTGGCCGAGCACGTGGCCGCCTGCACCGAGGCGGGTCTGCAGGCGGGCTTCCACGCCATCGGCGACGCCGCGCTCACCGCCGTCGTCGAGGGCGTCCGGGCGGCCGCCGAGACGGTCGGCCTGGCTCGCGTGCGGGCCGCCCGGCACCGGATCGAGCACGCCGAGATGATGACCCCGGCCACCATCGCCGCCTTCGCGGAGCTCGGCCTCACCGCCTCCGTGCAGCCCGCCTTCGACGCGGCCTGGGGCGGCGCGGACGGCATGTACGCCGACCGGCTGGGAGCCGAGCGGGCCCGCACCCTCAACCCGTACGCGGCCATGCTCAAGGCGGGCGTCCCGCTGGCGTTCGGCTCGGACGCGCCCGTGACCCCGCTCGACCCCTGGGGGACGGTCCGCGCGGCCGCCTTCCACCGGACGCCCGAGCACCGGATCTCCGTACGGGCGGCCTTCACCGCCCACACCCGGGGCGGCTGGCGGGCGCTGGGCCGCGACGACGCGGGCGTCCTGGTCCCGGGGGCACCGGCCGACTACGCGGTCTGGGAGACCGCGGAACTGGTCGTCCAGGCCCCCGACGACCGGGTGGCCCGCTGGTCCACCGACCCGCGTTCGGGCACCCCCGGGCTGCCCGACCTGAGTCCCGGCGCCGCGCTGCCGGTGTGCCTCGCCACCGTGGTCGGCGGGCGGGAGGCATTCGTACGCCCACAGGGGTGATCCGGTCGGCCTCGGTTCGGTACGGGCGGCCCGACCCGGATAGGTTCGGCCGGGTCCACCACAGGACGTCCGTGCCGGAAGGGACCGTCTGCGCAGCGCGCCCGCGCCTCGGGGGCGAGGGAAGGTTTCGCCGGGCGGCGGGTGGCCCCGGGTCGGGGCCCGGCGGTCCAGTAGACAACGGTCACGGCGGCCCGCAGCCAGCGGGAGTCTGACCGGCCCGAAGGACCGCGGGCCCCGACCACTGTTCTAAAGTCATCCTCTGCGACACGACGTACAGGACGTGCGACAGCACAAAAGGGGACTCAGTGAGCGACGGCGGACAGCGGACCTACGGACCGCTCGGTACGGCCCTGGTGATCATTCCGACCTACAACGAGGCGGAGAACATCGGGCTGATCGTCGGGCGCGTGCGCGCGGCCGTGCCCGAGGCGCACATCCTCGTCGCGGACGACAACAGCCCGGACGGCACCGGCAAGCTCGCCGACGAGCTGGTGGCGGGCGACGACCACGTCCACGTGCTGCACCGCAAGGGCAAGGAGGGGCTGGGCGCCGCCTACCTGGCGGGCTTCCTCTGGGCCCTGGAGCAGGGCTACGGGGTGATCGTCGAAATGGACGCCGACGGCTCCCACCAGCCCGAGGAACTGCCCCGCCTGCTGACCGCGCTGGCCGGCGCCGACCTGGTCCTGGGCTCCCGCTGGGTGCCGGGCGGGCGGGTCGTGAACTGGCCCAAGAGCCGGGAGTTCCTCTCGCGCGGCGGTTCGACGTACTCGCGGCTGATGCTGAACCTCCCGATGCGCGACGTGACCGGCGGCTACCGGGCGTTCCGCCGGGAGACCCTGGAGGGGCTGGGCCTGGACCAGGTGGCGTCCGCGGGCTACTGCTTCCAGGTGGACCTGGCGCGCCGGGCCGTGCAGAAGGGGTTCCGTGTGGTGGAGGTCCCCATCACGTTCGTCGAGCGCGAGTTCGGCGACAGCAAGATGAGCAAGGACATCCTGGTCGAGGCCCTGTGGCGGGTCACCCAGTGGGGCATCAAGGCCCAGGCGGCCAAGCTCCTGCCGGGCAAGCCGCAGGCAGCGGCGGGCACGGCCGCGAGCCCGACCGCGACGCGGGGCCCCGCCACGGGACCGGCGTCCGCCACGGGACCGGCGAACGACACCGGCACCTCGTCCGCGACCGGCACCTCGTCCGGTACGGGGCCCGCGGCGGGCACGGGCTCCGCGGCGGACACGGGCTCCGGCCCGGACGCCGACGGGGCGACCGGCCAGGCCTGAGCGGCCGCGGCCCCGGAACGCGCCCCGGAACGGCCGCTCCGGCGGACCCGCGGCGGCGGACCCGCGCGCCGGAGCCGGAGGGCACCCTAGGGGATGTCCGGTACCTCCGACTGAGGCCACTTTCACTCCGGCCCGGGCACACTGGTGGTATGACGACCGGCGTTCCCACTTCGACGGCCCCCCGGCGGCGCTCGCCCGCCCGCACCTTCGTTCCCCTTGCCATCACCGCCTGGCTGATCCTGGAGATCTGGCTGCTCACCCTGGTCGCGGGCGCGGCCGGCGGGCCGGCCGTCGCCGCGCTGCTGGCGGGTGGAATGGTCCTGGGCGCGGTGGTCATCAAGCGGGCCGGGCGGCGTGCCTTCAAGAACCTGGCGGAGACCTTCCAGCAGGCTCAGCAGGGCGTGCAGCCCACCCCGCAGCGCCCCGGCCAGGGCAACGGCCTCACCATGCTGGCCGGCTTGCTGCTGATGGTGCCGGGCCTGATCTCCGACGCGGCGGGCCTGGTCCTGCTGCTCCCGCCCGTCCGGGCGTGGATCGGCCGGCGCGCGGCCCGTTCGCTGGAGCGCAAGATGGCCTCCGCCCCCGCGGGCAGCTTCGGCGACGCCTTCCGGCAGGCCCGTATCCACCAGCCGGACGGCAAGGTCGTCCAGGGCGAGGTCATCCGCGACGACCGGCCGGCTCCGGACCGCCAGGGACCGGGCCACCAGGGCCCCGACACCTCCTACCGCCCCCCGCTGGCCCCGTAAGGCAGCCGTACGACCCGGGTGGCCCGTGCACGCAGCGCCGGGCCACCCCCTCGTGCCCGCGAGGCCCCGGACCGCACCCGGTGAGCCCGTACACCCAGCGACCGGTGACCGGTGACCTCGTACCCCGTGGCCCCGCGACGGAGGTCCCGGCCTCCCGGCCGGCCCACGCGCCCGGCCGTCGCCCCGAACACGGCCACGCGCGAAAGCCGAGGGGCCCCGCCACACTGTGTGGCGGGGCCCCTCGGCTTTGTCGTGCTGTCGTCCGGCTGTCAGGCGGACTTGCGGCTGTCCCGCGGATGCACGGCAATGTTCATGGCGCCGGAACGGAGGACCGCAAGCCTTTCGGCAA
Source organism: Streptomyces sp. NPDC058619 (assembly GCF_042717785.1). Lineage (NCBI taxonomy): Bacteria > Bacillati > Actinomycetota > Actinomycetes > Kitasatosporales > Streptomycetaceae > Streptomyces > Streptomyces sp. NPDC058619. Next base: position 37,047 of record NZ_JBHXQN010000051.1, on the reverse strand, counting down.
GCACTTCCTCCAGCTCCTCGCGGGTGCGTCGCTCCATGAGCATGTCCCAGTGCGTTCGCGCAGGCTTGCCCTTCTTCTCTTCGGGCCCGTCCCCGTCCACCAGGAGTGCCATGACGCCGCACGCCTTGCACTCCCACTCCGGCGGAATGTCTGCCTCAACCGAGAACGGCATCTCAAATCGATGTCCGTTCTGGCATGCGTACTCCACCGCCTGGCGCGGGGCCAGATCGATGCCGCGGTCCGTCTCGTAGCTGGTAACCACGAGGCGCGTACCGCGGAGAGCTCGCTCACTCATGAATCGTGCCTCCCGGGCTTCTCGCCCACAGGACAGGTGTCGCTGTCGTCGTCATCCGGTCAACGTCCGGCCGGCGGTATAGATTCCCGCTCCGGGTGATGCGTCGCCCGTCGTACCGCCCCTTGTTGTTACCCACCAGTGCCCGTTTTGTCACATCTGGCAACAGATGTCACCCAACGTCGCGTCTTTTCGAGCGCGCAGTAACGGTCCGCCTGGCAGGCCAAAGGCGTACACTACCGGCCCTTTGCTTCAACGTCTAAATTCGTTCGGAATTCGTTCGTGGATCCGGGTCGGCGGGGTGCGCGGAGCGTGGTCAGATGCGTGCGGGTACAGGATTGCCTGCCGCCTCCACCGCGCGCCGCACCGGCACTCGTGCCAGGAGCACGAAACCCAGTGCGAAGAAGACCACCAGCGAGATGATCGCGTCCCGGTAGCTGCCCGTGACCTGGTACGTGAGGCCGAACACCAGCGGTCCCACCCAGCTCACCCCGCGGTCGCTCACCTCGTACGCGGAAAAGTACTCGGCCTCCTTGCCCGCCGGCACCAGGTGGGAGAACAGGGAGCGCGACAGCGCCTGGCTGCCGCCCAGGACCAGTCCGATCATCGCGGCGAGCGCGAAGAACCACACCGGCGTGCGGGCCGGAAGGAAGTATCCGGCCGCCAGTGTCACCGCCCACGCGACCAGCGAGCCCATGATCGTCCGCTTGGCGCCGTAGACGCGGGCCAGCCGGCCCATGCCCAGGGCGCCGGCCACCGCCAGGACCTGCACCAGCAGGACCGCCACGATCAGCGTCGACTGCTCCAGCTCCAGCTCCTCGGAACCGTAGACGGAGGCCTGGGAGATGACCGTCTGCACCCCGTCGTTGTAGATCAGGTACGCCAGCAGGAACGACAGGGTCAGCGGATAGCGCCGCATGTCCTTCAGGGTCGCGACGAGCTGCTTCCAGCCGCTGACCGCCGGGCCCGCCCCCGCCTCGCGGACCACCGCCCGGTCCCGCAGCCGGCGCAGCGGGATGAGCGCGAAGGCCCCCCACCACACGCCCGCCGAGGCCAGGCAGATCCGTACCGCCGTGCCCTCGGAGAGGCCGAACGCGTCGTGGCCCTGGTAGAGCACCAGATTCAGTACGAGCACGAGCGCGCCCGAGGTGTAACCGAAAGCCCATCCGCGGGAGGAGACGGTGTCCCGCTCGTCGGGCGTGGCGATCTGCGGCAGGAACGCGTTGTACAGGACCATCGACACGGCCAGCGAGGCGTTCGCGACGATCAGCAGCAGCCCGCCCAGCAGGTAGCGGTCGCCGTCGAGGAAGAACATGCCCGCTGTCGCGGCGGCCCCGGTGTACGCCGCGACCGCCAGCAGCGGCTTCTTGCGGCCGGTGCGGTCCGCGAGCGCGCCCGCCAGGGGCATGACCAGGACGGCCACGATCACCGACAGGGACACGGAGTACGCGAAGAAGGACCCGGCCCGGATGGGGATCCCCAGCGGGTGGACGTACCCCTCGGCGTCCGCGGCGGCCTTGGTGACGGCCGTCAGGTACGGGCCGAGGAACACCGTGAGCACGCTCGTCGAATAGACCGAGCAGGCGAAGTCGTAGAAGTACCAGCCGTGCTGTTCGCGCTTGCGGGCGGCGGCGTCGGGGTCGGTCGCCGCCTGCGCCCCGCCGTCCTCGGGCCCTGGCTCCGTCGTGTCCGTCGTCCGCGCACTCATCTGGTGCCCCCTCGCTGATCCCGTACCGCTGCGGCCCGCCGGGGGCCCGCGCGCGGCCGGAAGGCGCTCAGGCCCAGGCCCCGCGCCGGTCCAGCACCGTGCGCAAGATGTCGATCCGGTCGGTCATGATGCCATCGACGCCCAGGTCCAGGAGCGCCTCCATGCGTTGCGGTTCGTTCACGGTCCACACGTGCACCTGGAGCCCCCGCTCGTGCGCGGTGCGCACGAAGCGCCGGTCGACGACGCGGACGCCCGCCTGGGTCTCCGGAATCTGCGCGGCCACCGCCCCCACGCGCAGCGCCGCCGGGATCGCGTACGAGCGCAGGCGCAGGCCGACGATCCCGCGGGCGCCGTACGAGGTGGCCAGCCGGGGACCGGCGATCCGCTGCGCCCGGGCCACCCGGCCCTCCGAGAAGGACCCCACGCAGACCCGGTCCCAGAGCCCGGCCCGCGCGATCAGGTCGACCAGCGGAAGCAGCGCCGACTCGGCCTTGACGTCGATGTTCCACCGGGCGTCCGGGAACTCCTCCAGCAGCTCCTCGAAGAGCGGCAGCGGCTCGGAGCCGGCCACCCGGGCCTCGCGGACCCGCCCCCAGGGCAGCTCGGCGATCCGCCCCCGGCGGTCGGTCACCCGGTCCAGCGTGGAGTCGTGGAAGGCGACGAGCTTCCCGTCGGCCGTGGCGTGCACATCGGTCTCGAAGTACCGGTAGCCCGCGGCGGCGGCCCGCCGGAAGGCGGCGGCGGTGTTCTCCAGCCCGTCGGCGGCCCCTCCCCGGTGCGCGAAAGGAATCGGAGCGGGGTGGTCCAGATACGGGTGGCGAAGGCGTACGTGCGTCACGGCGGCAGTATGCCCCCTCCCGCCCGCGGGGCGGGAGCGGCCGGGCCGCGGGGCGGGAACCGGGGAGGCGCCGCGCGGCCCCGCTCTGGCACGAGTGGACCGGCGCGTGACACCCTGGGCCGGAAGGCAGCACTCCAATCCCGGCCCGCGGCCCCACGGCCCAGGCCAATCCCGCGAAGGTGGACCGGACGCAATGGCCGAATGGACCTCGGCGGTCGGTGCCGCCCAGCTGGCCCGCCTCATCACCTCCCAGCAGGAGCGGACCGCAGTCCCCGGCACCCGCAAGCCGCCCGCGTACCGCACCCTGGCCGACGGGATCAGGCTGCTCGTCCTGGAGGGCCGGGTCCCGGTCGCGGCCCGGCTGCCCGCCGAGCGCGAGCTGGCCGGCGCCCTCTCCATGAGCCGCACCACCGTCGCCGCCGCGTACGAGGCCCTGCGCGGGGAGGGGTTCCTGGAGTCCCGGCGCGGCTCCGGCAGCTGGACGTCCGTACCCGCCGGGAACCCGCTGCCGGCCCGCGGCCTGGAGCCGCTGCCGCCCGAGTCCCTCGGCTCGATGATCGACCTCGGCTGCGCCGCGCTGCCGGCCCCCGAGCCGTGGCTGACCAAGGCCGTGCAGGGCGCGCTCGAAGAACTCCCGCCGTACGCCCACACCCACGGCGACTACCCGGCGGGCCTGCCCGCGCTGCGCCGGATGCTCGCCGACCGGTACACCGAGCAGGGCATCCCCACCATGCCCGAGCAGATCATGGTCACCACCGGGGCGATGGGCGCCATCGACGCCATCTGCAGCCTCTTCGCGGGGCGCGGGGAGCGGATCGCCGTCGAGTCCCCCTCCTACGCCAACATCCTCCAGCTCATGCGCGCCGCCGGGGTCCGCCTCGTGCCCGTGGCGATGGCCGGCGGGCTCTCCGGCTGGGACATGGACGTGTGGCGCCAGGTGCTGCGCGACTCGGCCCCGCGGCTGGCCTACGTCGTCGCCGACTTCCACAACCCGACCGGGGCGCTGGCCTCGGACGACCAGCGCCGCGCGATGGTGGAGGCCGCCCGGTCGGCCGGCACCGTCCTGATCGCCGACGAGACCATGATCGAGCTCCAGCTGGACCCGGACCTGGCGATGCCCCGCCCGGTCTGCTCGTTCGACCCGGGCGGCAGCACGGTGGTGACCGTCGGGTCCGCCAGCAAGGCCTTCTGGGCGGGCATGCGGATCGGCTGGGTCCGCGCGGCCCCCGACGTGATCCGGAGCCTGGTCGCCGCGCGCGCCTACGCCGACCTGGGCACCCCGGTGCTGGAGCAGCTCGCCGTGAACTGGCTGATGCGGACCGGGGGCTGGCAGGAGGCCGTCGGGATCCGCCGCGACCAGGCCCGGGACAACCGGGACGCCCTGGTCGCCGCCGTCCGCCGGGAGCTGCCGGACTGGGAGTTCACGGTTCCGCAGGGCGGGCTGACCCTGTGGGCGCGGGCGGGCGGGCTCTCCGGCTCCCGGCTCGCGGAGGTGGGGGAGCGCGTCGGCGTACGGGTCCCCTCGGGGCCCCGCTTCGGGGTGGACGGCGCCTTCGAGGGCTACGTCCGCCTGCCGTTCACCGTGGGCGGGCCGGTGGCCGTGGAGGCCGCCGCGCGGCTGGCGGCGGCGGCCCGGCTGGTCGGCACGGGCGCGGGCGGCAGCGGTGCGGAACCGCCGCGGACGTTCGTGGCGTAGCCGGGGGAGCCCGACGCAGCCGACGGGGCCGGGGGAGCGGGCGGCGGCGGGCGCGGGGCGACCGAGCCGCCCCGCGCGGTCAGGGGGCCTCGGCGGGTACTTCCGGGATCTCCGAGGCGTCGAACGAGGACGCCGGCTCCGGTGCCTCGGGCTGCCCCGGGAGCGGCTTCGTCAGCGTGACGGGCCCTTCCCCGTCCCCGGCGGCGTCACCGCCCGCGCCCGGGCCCGCCGGTCCGCGGTCGGGGAGCAGCTCCAGCACCGCCTGCCGGTGCGCCGGGTGGGTCGCGTCGTCGTACGGGTCCGGGGTGGCCGGTACCTGGAGCCGGTGCACCGGACCGGTGCCGAGCCGGGCGTACCCGCGGCCCGGGGGCACCTGGGTCGTCGGCGTGGTGTGCGGCGGGAGTCCGAGCACGTCGGTGATGTGCTGGATCGTGGCCGGTCCGAGGACGACGCGGGCCCGGGTGTGCTGCCAGACGGCGTCGTTCAGCAGCTCCAGGTGGTCGAACTGCTCGGCGACGACCACCGTGATGTGCGCGCCGCGGCCGTGCCGCAGCGGCGCCTGGAGCTGGGCGAGCGGGTCGGGGCGGCCGTCGGCGGCGGCCAGGTGAGCGAGCACGCTGGGCCGGTCGAGCAGGATCCACAGCGGGCGCCGGGTGTCCTCCGGGGCCGGGCGGCCGGCCTCGCGGGCCCGGTGGGTGGCGATGAGCCGGCGTTCGGTCTCCTGCGCGGCCCACTCCAGGACGGCGAGGGCTCCGGTCGGCCCGCACTCCACGGCGAGGACGCCGGCCCGTCCGGACAGGCAGGAGTACTCGCCGCTGCCGCCGCCCTCCACGATCAGCACGTCTCCGCCGTGCCGCAGGGCCTGGAGGGCGATCGAGCGCAGCAGGCTGGAGGTGCCCGCGCCGGGCTGGCCTACGGCCAGCAGATGGGGCTCGGTGGAGCGGGGGCCGGTGCGCCAGACCACCGGCGGGACGTCGCGGGGCTCGTCGCCCCCGTCCCGCACGGGCAGGGTGCGCTGCACGCTGCCCGCGTCGGTGAAGCCGAGGACGGTCTCACCGGGGGAGGTCACGAACGGCTGGGCGGCGATGCCGGTCGGCAGCGCCGCCAGCACGCTCAGGTCGAGCTGGTTGCCCTCCTCGTCCCAGTCGAAGAGGTACTCCCGTCCGCGCCCGGACTTGGCGTGCAGCAGTGCCTCGATCCGGGCCCGTGCAGCGGCCTCGCCGTCGGTGAAGTAGGCCGGGTAGCGGATGCGGAGCCGGGTGATGCGGCCCGCCTCGTCGAACTCGTAGCCGCTGAAGGCCTTGTCCCACTCGCCGCCGTGGGCGAAGAGCGGGCTGGGGTCCTCCGGGATGGAGAAGTACGGCACGAGGGCTTCGTAGAGGGAGCCGAGCCGTTCGGTCTCGGCATCGCCGGGTCCGGTCTTCACCGGGGTGCGGTCGCGTCCCCGCCAGGCCGCCGCCGCCATGAGGGTGATCAGGGCGAGGAGGGGGCCGTAGGGGACGAGCGCGACCACGAGGACGCAGGCGGCCGCCAGGAACAGCGCGGGACCACGCTTGTCCTTGGGGGTCTGCGACCACTTGCGCCGCCCGGCGGAAGCCAGGATGCGCAGGCCGCGCCCGATGGTGAGGAGCGGATGGAGGACGTCCGTGGCGCTGTCGGCGGCCGTGCGAGCGAGGTCGCGGCCCCGGGCCAGCGACGTCGTGCCGCTGCTGAGGATGCGGGGAAGTGGGCGCCGGGCCACGGGCGTCTCCTGGAGATGTGGTGCTGACGGGTGATTCGGGTGTGGCTGGTGTTCCTGTGCCGTGGTGGCCGGCCTAGAGCTTGATCCCGCCGAGCAGACTGGCGAGGCTCGCCGTGCTCGCCGTGATGCTCGGCGCGATGGCGGAGCCGGCGAGGAAGAAGCCGAAGAGCGCGCAGACGAACGCGTGCGACAGCTTCATCCCGTCCTTCTTGAAGAACAGGAAGGCGATGATGCCGAGTAGGACGACACCTGAGATCGACAGGACCATGAGGTTTCTCCTGGTGGGTGGGGACAGTCACCATCAGTCCTTCCAGGCTCACAGCAAGTATCAATGCGACAAAAGGTGCATACGGGTGAATCGAGCCCTTTTTCACTTGACCGGCCCACCCCGGCTGGCGCGTCCGGCACGCAGGGGGTCAAGAGTGATCCTTGCCTCGGCCCGCGCCCTCCATGTGCAGGTCCGGGCGCTACCCTGACGTTTCACCCGTACGGACGCAGTGCCGTGCACCCCCCTGCCCGCCCGGCCCGCGGCCCGGTTCCCGGACGGGCCACCCACGCAGCGAGCGAAAGGCGGTACGCGCGATGAGCGAGCACACCGAAGGCGGCTCCGGCTCCCAGGACGTCCCCGACGAGGACGTCATCGAGCTGGCCACCAAGATCTTCGACCTCGCCCGCCAGGGGGAGACCGAGACGCTCGCCGCGTACCTCGACGCCGGAGTCCCGGCGAACCTCACCAACGACCGCGGCGACACCCTCCTCATGCTCGCCGCCTACCACGGCCACGCCGAGGCCGTCACGGCCCTGCTCGCGCGCGGCGGCGAGGCCGACCGCGCCAACGACCGGGGCCAGACCCCGCTCGCCGGCGCCGTCTTCAAGGGCGAGGAGGCCGTCATCCGCGCGCTGCTCGCCGGCGGGGCCGACCCGAACGCCGGAACCCCGTCCGCCGTGGACACAGCCCGCATGTTCGCAAAGGCCGACCTGCTGGAACTCTTCGGAGCCAAGTAGTCCGTTTTTTGCCGTGCCCTGGTCCGGCCTGACCGGTTGCGGACCTCACAGGTTGGTCACGGCGGCCATAAATGTGGTCGCGGCGCACAAACCGCCTGGGTCATCATGGCGACGGATTCGATTCGCGAACACGGCGGACGGGCAGGAGCGGGCAGGACACGTCGGGTGTCCGGGCCCGGCCCGGCCGCCCTGCTCCCGGAGCACCGACGAGAGTGAGAAGGCAATGGTCTACATCGAGCGGAACATGACGGCGGACGTCCTCACATGCTGTTACGCGGCCCTGTGAATTTTGATTCCCGGTTGCGTCCCCAGCTTGATTTGAGGCCATTCCCATGTTCGAACCAGTCATAGCGCCGAGCGGCACCCTGCTCGGGCTCCTCCAGCGGGGCCGCGGCGACGGCACCCTGCACGCCCTCGCGGCGCCCAGGCCAGAGGCCCTGGACGCCCTCAACGAGTGCGTGCTCCGGGATCCGCGCCAGGACTGGCAGGTCGAGAACCGCTCCCTGTACTACGCCCGCCTGTACCTGGACCTCGACGGCCCGCTCGGCGCCGTCGAGGCCCACCTCTTCGGCGCCGACGACCTCCTCGACGAAGAGGACCACCGGACGGGCCTGGCCCTGTCCGTGCTGGGCCACCTGGCCTCGTACGGACGCGACGACGCGCTCATGCTGCTGCGCCGGTACGCCGCCTCCGGCGCGAACTGGGCCTGGGCCCTCGACGAGCTCGCCCTGCGCGACGACGACGAGGGACTGCGCGGCCTCGCCGCGCCCGTGCTCGCCCGCTTCCCCGCCACGGCGGAGGGCGAGGCGCGGCTGGCCGCCGCCGTCCGCGACGCGTACGAGCCCCGGCCCTGGAGCCTGTGGGAGGAGTCACCGCTGTACGGGGAGCGCCTGCGCGCCGCCCGGCAGCAGGGCTCCTTCGACCGCTGGCAGCGCCAGCTGACCCCGAACGGGCCCCGGCCCGGCTGGGGCGTCCAGGCCGTGTTCGACTGGGCCGCCGACGGACTGCGCCGCGGAACCCCGCTGCACGTCCCCGCCGCGCGCTGCCTCGCTGCCGTGGCCCAGCCCGAGGACCGGCCCGCCATCCTCGCGGCCGCCGCCGGAGCCTTCGGCGAGGCCGCCCGGGCCACCGCCCTGCACCACCTGGTCCTGGCCGAGCCGGAGAACCCGGCCGTGCTGGACCTCATCGAAGCCGCCGCCGACGAGCCCGCCCTGGCCGCCTACGAGCGCATGTGCGGCCCGGCCGCCGTCGAGCGGGCCCGGCGCTGGATCCACCGGCCCGACGCTCTCGGCGCGGCCGCCGGAGCCACCCTCGCCACCCGCGGCGGCCCCGAGGACGCCACCCTGGTCCTGGGCGCCCTGCGCTCCACTGTCCGGGGCGCGGGCCCGGACAACCGGCGGCTGTTCGCCCTGGTCGACGGGGCGGGCCGGCTCGCCATCGGCTGCGCCGCCCCGGTGCTGCGCCACATCTACCGCGAGACGTCCTCGTCCCACTTGCGGGGCCGCGCCGCGCGCGCCCTCGCCAGCACCGACCCCTGCTTCGCGGCGGGCTTCGCCGTCGAGTGCCTCTGGGACTGCGAGGAGACCACCCGCGAGGTGGCCGCCCGCCACGCCGAAACGGCCGACGCGCGCGTCGCGCCCCGGCTGCGGCGGCTGGCGGCCGACCCCGCCGAGGAAGAGGACGTACAGTCCGCCGTGCGGAGCCGGATCACTCCGGAGTCCGCCGTGTAGCAGCCCGGGGTGTTCCGGGAAGGGGCCCTGCGGGGGCGGGCCCCGGGCACACACCGGCGAAGGGTCACACGATGGGCCGTCAGGTACGCAGACACACGCCACCCGTACTGGACGCGGCCCGCGCCGGTCTGGGCTCCGTCGACCACGTGGACGCGGTGGCGGTGGACCTGCCGGCCGGCACCTCGGCGGTGGACTTCGCCCGGCTCGTCCTCGCGGGAGGCCCGCGCTGGATCGGCCGGTTGACCGCCCTGCGCGACCGGCTGGCCGCGCCCTTCGGGCTCCACGTACAGGAACGCGACCGCCCGCACCGGGACATCCGCCTCGAACCCGGCCTGAAGATCGGGCCGATGCGCGTCCTGGCGGTGGCCGACGACGAGGTCCTCTGCGGGGACGACGACAAGCACCTGGACTTCCGCGCGTCCTTCGCCGTGCGGCCGACGACCGGCCCGACGGGCACCGAGGGCGTGCTCACGACGGCGGTCCGCTTCAACCGCCCCGCCGGCCGCCTGTACTTCCGGGCCATCGAGCCCTTCCACCACCTGATCGTGGCCCGCCTCGTCGCGCACGCCGGCCGGCCGCGGCCCTGAGCTCCGACGGGCCGGGGCCGGCCCGGGCGAGGTGCCTGCCGGACGGCGCGCGGGCAGCCGTCGGGCGCCCCCTCGAACGAACGCCTCACCGGGACCGTACGAACCGCACCGGTACCCCCGGCCGGGCCTGGGCCGCCGCGTCGAGGGCCGGGCCCGGCGGGACCACGCCCACCACCGGGTAGCCGCCCGTCACCGGATGGTCCGCCAGGAACACCACCGGCAGGCCGTCCGGCGGGACCTGGACCGCGCCCAGCACCATGCCCTCGCTCGGCAGCTCCCCGGACCGGGCGCGGACCAGCGGCGGACCCGCCTCCGTGCGCAGGCCGATGCGGTTGGACACCGCCGACACCCGGTACCCCGTACGCCACAGCCCGGCCAGGGACGCGCCGGTGAACCAGTCCGCCCGGGGCCCCGGCCGCAGCGGGAGCACCAGTTCGGCGGGCGCCCCGGGCAGCGGGCAGACCTCCGGCCCCGCGGCCGGGCCCGGACCGGCCGGCCCCACCGGCAGCAGCGCCCCGGCCGACAGCACCGGCGGCCCCAGGCCCGACAGCAGGTCCGCCGAGCGGCTGCCCAGCACCGGCGGCACGGCCAGGCCGCCCCGTACCGCGACGTACCCGCGCAGCCCCGACTCCGCCCGGCCCACCTCCAGCTCCGCCCCGGCGGGCACCCGGACCGGCGCGCCCCAGGCCACCGGGCGCCCGGAGACCCGTACGGGACATGGCGCGCCCGTGACGGCCACCGTCACCGCCGCCAGGGCCCGCAGCCCGACCCCGTCGAGGGTGGTCTCCAGTACGGCCGCCCCCCGTGGATTGCCGACCAGCCGGTTGGCCAGCGCGTACGCCGCCGTGTCCAGGGCCCCCGAACGGGGGACCCCGAGGTGGGCGTGGCCCGGGCGGCCGCCGTCCTGCACCGTGGTCAGGGCCCCCGGCCGCACCACCACCAGCTCAGCCACGGCCGGCCTCCTCGAACCGCACCCGCACCCCGGGTGCGAACAGCGCCGCAGGCTCCCGCTCCGGGTCCCACAGCACCGCGTCGGTGGTCCCGACCAGCTGCCAGCCGCCCGGAGAGGAGCGCGGGTAGACCCCCGCGTACTCGCCCGCCAGCGCCAGCGAGCCCGCCGGGACGGCCGTACGGGGCGTGGCCCGGCGGGGCAGGCGCAGCCGCTCCGGGAGTCCGGTCAGGTAGCCGAAGCCGGGCGCGAACCCGCAGAACGCCACCCGGAACCCGATGCCCCCCACGATGCCCGGCACCTCCCCGGGGGCCACGCCCCACAGCCGGGCCACCTCCGCCAGGTCCGGCCCGTCGTAGCGCACGGGGACGGTCACCAGCGGCCCCCCGGCCTCCGCGAGCGGGGGCACCTCCCAGCGCTCGATGCGCGCCCCGAGCGCCGCCGGGTCCCGTACGCCGTCCAGCAGCACCGTCCGCGCCGCGGGCACGACGTCCCGGACGGCGCCCAGTTCGCCAGCGTCCCGCCGCCGCAGCAGCTCCGCGTGGAGCGCGGCCACCTCGGCGTCCGAGCCCACCTCCACCAGCAGCGCCTCGGCGCCGACCACCAGGGCCCTCACGCGAAGGCCTCCACCGCGACCCCGGCCGCGGCCAGCGCGTCGCGGACCCGGCGGGCGAGTCCGGCCGCCCCCGGGGTGTCCCCGTGCAGGCACAGCGAGCGCGCGGCGACCCGGACCGCGGACCCGTCGGCGGCCGCCACCACACCCTCGACGGCCATCCGCACCGCCCGGGCCACGACGGCGTCCGGGTCGTGCAGCACCGCCCCCGGCTCGGTGCGCGGCAGCAGCGTCCCGGCCGCCGTGTACGCGCGGTCGGCGAAGGCCTCCGGCACCGCGGTCAGCCCGGCGTCGGCGGCGGCCGCGAGCAGCAGCGACCCGGGCAGCCCCAGGACCGGCAGCCCCAGGACCGGCAGCCCTGCCGCCGACCGGCCCCCCGGGCCGGTCCCGGCCGCCAGGTGGACGCCGGCGACCACCGCGGCGGCCTGGTCCGCGTCGTGCACGGTGCGGTTGTAGAGCGCACCGTGCGGTTTCACGTACGACACCGTGGAGCCGGCCGCCCGGGCGAACACCTCCAGGGCCCCGATCTGGTAGGCCACCTCGTCCGCGAGTTCACCGGCCGGCACGTCCATGGAGCGCCGGCCGAAGCCCGCCAGATCGCGGTAGGAGACCTGGGCGCCGATCCGTACGCCCCGCTCCGCGGCCAGCTCGCAGACGCGGCGCATGATGGAGGGGTCCCCGGCGTGGAAGCCGCAGGCGACGTTGGCGCTGGTGACGACCGCCAGCAGCGCCTCGTCGTCGGTCAGCGTCCAGCGGCCGAAGCCCTCGCCGAGATCGGCGTTGAGGTCGATCGCCGCCGCCGGAGGTGTGATCATGGAAGCCATGCGCCGAGCGTAGAACGCCGGGGAAGGACCCGCCCCGTCCGCAGTCCAGTCCGCGGCCCGGCCGCGGTTCCGTCCGCAGTCCCGCCCGCGGTCTGTCCGTCGGGGACGATCCGGCCGAACCATGCCGTTTGGGTTGTTGTCAGGGTCAGCGCCTAGTCTTTGCGCGTGACTCTCCCCGCCCCGGCGAAGACCCTTCCGTCCCCGGCGCCGGGCCCGGCCGCCGACGAGGGCCTGGCCCGTCGGCTGCGCGCCCTCGCCTGCACCGCCCCGCTGCACGACCTCGACGTACGCAAGGCCAATCTGGCCGGCGAGTACGGGGTCTACGCGATGGCGGAGGTTGCGCTCGCCGCGATCGACATGGTCACGCTGAACATGGACTTCGACACCGGAGCCGACCACGAGCAGATAGTGACCAGGCTGCTCCCGCGCGTCGCCGCCCAGGCCCCGGCCCGCCCGGCCGCCGAGCACGAGCGGGTCGTCCGCTGGGTGCTGGAGAACCTGATCAACGTGGGCAGCGTGGACCGCGGCTTCCGCGCGATCTACGGCACCTTCGGCCCCGACGGCGTCTACGTCCGCCGGGACTACGACTTCAAGCTGATCGAAGAGGTCCTCGGCCACGGCGGCGCGGTCTACCTGCGCACCACCGACGAGGCCGTCAACGTCCTGGTCGGCGCCCTCGACACGGACGTGACCAGCGCCCAGATCGCCGCCGAGGTCAAGCTGGAGGTACTGATCAGCCGCGGCCGGCTGGCCGACGCCCAGCTCGCCGCCGAGCAGGCCCGCTACCGGACCGTCCAGTACGCCGAGACCCTGCGCCGGACCCTGGACGCCACCCGGCGCAACGTCCGGGCCGTGGACTGGCTCCAGGCCGTACCCGACATGATCGCGGAAGCCCTCGAACACGTCGCCGACCGCTACCGGCACGAGAACGCGATCCTGACGAACATCCGCAAGGCCCGCGACGAGGCCGAGGAGCCGGAGAACAAGCGCCGCGCCGCCGAGCTCGTCGACATCGTCAAGGACTGCATCCGCCGCCACACCCAGCTCCAGTCGCGGCTGCTGGACGCCGGCCCGCTGTTCCGCGCCGAACAGGACCGCCAGGCCTTCGCCGCCCCCGCGCCGCGCTCCGGCATCGACCTGTACGGCCAGCTCGTGGCCCCGCTCCTGCCCCTTCCGCTGGAGCAGGCCCGACGGGTCACCGACGCCTTCTTCGCGTCCGGCGCGGGCCTGCGCACCCCGGTCTCCGTCCGGGTCGGGGACCTGGTCGAGATCCTGCTCACCCCGCCCGTGGAGCGGGAGCACCTCGGCGCGGAGATGCGCGAGCCGGACCTCATCGCCACCCCCGACGACAGCCGCTTCAGCGAGGAGCAGCTCGCCGCCGCGATGCGACTCCTCGACCTCCCGCACGACGCGCCCCGCCGTCTGTCCGGGCTGCTCGCCGAGGCCCGCCGCAGCGATGCCGACCTGCCGTACCTGGTGGCCCTGCTGGCCGTCCACGCGGCGAGCCCGGCCGTCGGCACCGCCTACCGCCAGGGCGAGGAGCGGCTGCTCTTCGCGGTGGACGACGGCACGCAGCTGGAGGACGCCGAGTTCGGCGGCGCCGACCTGATCGTCGGCACCGCCCTCCTCGACGCCGCCGGCATGGCCGCCGACCGCGCGGAGGCGGCGTGACACCCCCGCGCGGCGCGCGGACTGTACGGCCGTCGCGGGTCGCCCGGCCCGTACGGCTTCCGCAGGGCGGCGGGCCCGTACGGCCGCCGCGGGGCGCAGCACCCGTACCGCCCCCGCCGGGCGGCGGCTCCGTACCACCCCCGTGTGGAGCCCGGACCGTACCGCCCCCGCCGGGCGGCGGCCGCGTACCGCGGGCCGCCGCCCGGCAGGGTGCCGGCGCCGTGCACCGCCACCACCAGCACGACCACCCCACCGTCGAGGAGACCAGCCCGTGAGCGACCACCACGCCGAGCACCCCGCGTGGAGCGAGCCCGACGCGCCGTCGGCTCCCGTCGCGCCCGCCCACGCGCACGCCGTCACCCCCGCCGACGCGGCCGACGCCGCCCGGCTCGTCTCCTTCGGGCTGCAGCCCAAGCTGCTGCCCGCCCGTGACGCCGAGTACGCCAAACTGCTCCGCCGCTACCGCGAGGACCCCGGCTTCGGGCGCCTCGCCGACGCCGTCGCCACCGGCCTCGGCCTGGTGGTCCTGGAGGTGTCCCCCCGGGCCGGCATGGCCGTCGCCGCCGACGAGGACTCCGTCTTCGCCGTCCGCATGGGCGACTACGCGCGCCGCACCGCCGCCGACTCCGCCGACCGGTTCCTGCACGGCCTCGCCCACCTCGCCGTCGCCGCCCTCGCCTTCCCCCGCCCCGAGGACCTCGCCGACGACGGCTACATCGGCCGCATCACCGTCAACGGAGTCGACGCCTTCGTCCGGCAGACCTGCCGCCGCCTGGAGGAGCGCGCCGAGGAACTCGGCGAGAACACCGACCCTGCGACCGACGCCCCCGGCCTGGAGGCGGCCTGGCGCGTCTACGCCCGCCGCAGCTCCACCGGCGCCACCAAGGACGCCCGCCGCCTCGCCGGCTCCACCACCGGCATCGTCGGCAAGGCCGCCGCCTTCCTCACCGACTCCGGATTCCTCCAGCGCACCGGCGACGAGGCCGGAGGCACCTACCGCACCACCCCCCGCTACCAGCTCCAGGTCCGCGACATGGCGGGCAGCGCGGCCATGGCCGAGCTCCTGGAACTGGGCGTGGTACCCGTCAGCGACGGCTCCGCCACCCTCCTGCCGCCGCCCGAGGGTGACGACCTGGAACTCGCCGCCGACGCGGGACTCCCCTTCCACGCCTGAGCCGCGCAGCCACCCGAGCACCCCCCGCCCTCCGTACGACCCACGAGAGACCACGAGAGTCCGCCGCCATGTACGAGCTGTCCCGGATCCGCCTCTACTCCATCGGGCCCGCCGGCGCGCGCTACGCCGACACCGTGCTCGACCTGCGCGGAGTCGGCGAGCCGGTGCCCCACCCGGCACCCGCCCAGGCGGAGTTCTTCGAGGAGGAGCCCACCGGCCCGCCGCGCCGCCCCGCGCCCGCCGGCGTGCTCTTCCTGGAGAACGGCGGCGGCAAGTCCGTCCTCCTCAAGCTGATCTTCTCGGTGATGCTCCCCGGCCACCGCAACACCCTCGGCGGCGCCAGCTCCGGCGTACTGCGCAAGTTCCTCCTCGCCGACGACTGCGGGCACGTGGCGCTTGAGTGGCAGCACACCCAGACCGGCGAGTGCGTCGTCGTCGGCAAGGTCAGCGAGTGGCGCGGCCGCCAGGTCTCCAACGACCCCCGCAAGTTCGCCGAGGCCTGGTACTCCTTCCGGCCCGGACCCGGCCTCAGCCTCGACAACCTCCCGGTCGCCGAGGCCACCTCCGTGCGCCCGCCCGGCGAAGGCGTCTCCGGGGCCCAGGGCCGCCGGCGCACCATGAAGGGCTTCCGCGACGCCCTCACCGAGGCCGGCAAGGCCTACCCGCACCTCGAAGTCTGCTTCGAGGAGATCCACGACCGCTGGAACGAGCACCTCACCGACCTCGGCCTCGACCCCGAACTCTTCCGCTACCAGCGCGAGATGAACGCCGACGAGGGCGAGGCCGCAGGCCTCTTCGCGGTCAAGAAGGACTCCGACTTCACCGACCTGCTGCTGCGCGCCGTCACCGACACCCGCGACACGGACGGCCTCGCCGACCTCGTCCACGGCTTCGGCAACAAGCTGGGCCGCCGCGCCGAGCTCATGGCCGAACGCGACTTCACCGCCGGCTCCGTGGACCTGCTCACCCGCATCGTCGAGGCCGCCGAGACCCGCTCCCGGCTGCGCGACGTCCACGCCGGCGCCGAACGCCGTACGCGCACCCTCGCCCGACGGCTGTCCGCCCGCGCCGGCGAGGAGCGCGGCCGCGCCGCCGACCTCGCCCAGCGGGTCACCGGCGCCGTCCACGAGGTCACCGCCGCCGAATCGGCCCGCGCCCGCAGCGCCGCCGTCTCCGCCGAACTCGCCTACCGGCACGCCTCGCTGGCGCTGACCGTCGCCGACAAGGCCGCCGCCGCCCAGCGCCGCGAACTCATCGAGGCCCGCACCCTGCACGCCGCCTGGCAGGCCGCCGAGAACGTCCTGCGCCACCGCGCGGCCGCCGACCGCTCCGCCCGGGTCGCGTCCGCGATCCTGGAGGCCGAGCGGGACGCCGCCCCCGCGCTCGCCGCCCGGGCCACCGCCGCCGGTGAACTCGTACGGGCCCTGCACACGGCCGCCGAGCACGGCGAGACCCTCGCCAACGAGGAGGAGGAGCGCTCCGCCGAGCTCCAGGCCATCGGCGAGGCCGCCCACCGCGACGCCACCGCCGCCGCCACCGCCGCCCAGCGGGCCCGCAGCGAGGCCGAGCACCTGCGGGCCCGCCTCGGCGAGGTCCAGGAGGAGACCGCCGAGGCCGTACGCGCCGGCTGGCTCGACGACACCGCCCCCGACGCCGACCCGGCCCGCGCCGCCTTGGCCGCCACCGACGCCGAGAAGTCGGCGGTGGCCGCCTGGGACGAGGCCCGCGAGGCCGCCCGCACCGCGTCCGAGGCCGCCCGCGACGCCGCCGCCGTCGAATCCCGCGCCGAACTGACCGCCGCCCGGGCCGCCGACGCGGCCGACGCCGCCGAGAGCGCCCACGCCGCGGAGCACCGCACGGCCGCCGTCCTCGCCGAAGCCCCCCGCCTGGCCGACCTCCTGGGCCTCCCCCCGGGCACGGACCCGTCGGCCGACGACCCGTCGGTGCCCGGCCCGCGCGACGCCTCGGAGCACTCCGGCAGCGCGGCCGCCGTCTCCCGTACGGCGCCGGCCGGCGCGGAGGGCGGCCTCACCGCCGAGGACCTCGACCGCAACGCCGACGACCTGCGCGAACTGCTGACCGGGGCCGTCGCCGCCGCCGAACGCCAGCTGTTCGACCTGCGCACCGCCGCCGCCGACGACTCCCGCATCCTCGGCGCCCTCGGCGACGGCGGGCTGCTGCCCCCCGGCCCCGACGTCCTCACCACCGTCGAATACCTCGGCGAACACGGCATCCCCGCCCTCCCCGGCTGGCGCTACCTCGCCCAGTCCGTGGACCCCGCCGACCACGCCGCCGTCCTCGCCGCCCGCCCCGAGCTCGTCGATGGCGTCGTCATCACCGACCCCGACACGCACAGCCGCGCCCGCGAGGTCCTGTCGCAGGCGGCCCTGCTGCCCCGCTCCACCGTCGCCGTCGGCACGGCCGCCGCCCTGCTCGCCCCCGTGCCCCCGGCCGGCGACACCGACACGGCCGTCTTCCTCGTACCGCCGAACCCTGCCATGCACGACGAACACGCCGCCGACGAGGAGCGTCAGGCGCTGCGCACCCGCGCCACGGCCCGCGACGCCGAGATCCGCGACCTCGCCGCCCGCCTCTCCGGGGACCGCGAGCTCGCCGCCCGCCTGAACTCCTGGCGCACCGGCTGCCCGCCCGGCCGCCTCGCCGAACTCGTCCGACAGGCCGCGGCCGCACGGGCGTTCGCCGAGGAGGCCGACGCCGAGCTCGCGGAGGCCCGTACCGTACGCGCCGAGGCCGACGAGGCCGCCGCCGACGCCACCCGGGTACGGGACGAGCGTCAGGACACCGCCCAGCGCGCCCGCCGCGTCGCCGACGCCCTGGCCGGACTCGCGTACCGGCTGCGCGAGCGCGTCGGCTGGCAGGCCAAGGTCCGCGAACTCGCCGACGAGGCCGCCGAGTCCGAGGCGCGCGCCGAAGCCTGCCTCGACCGCGCCCGCGCCGCCGACGAGGACCGCCGCGCCGTCCAGCGCGCCGCCGACGACGCCCGCCGCACCGCCCGCGCGCTGCGGGCCGAACGCGCCGAGATCGCCGGCGCCCCCGACCCCCTCCCGCAGGACGACGGCACGCCCAAGGCTCCGCTCCCCGACCTCCGCGAGGCCTACCGGGCCGCCTCCCAGCTCTACGAGAAGGTCGGGGTCGGCGCCGACCTGCGCGCCGAGCAGGCCCGCGCCGAGAGCGACGAGAGCGCCGCCCTCGCCGAACTCGACCGCCTGACCAACAAGGTCCGCACCCGCGCCGCCCAGCTCCTCGAAGGCACCGACGGCGCCGACGGCCCCTCCCGCCAGGCCGCCGCCGCCCGCGCCGAATCCCTCGTACAGATGCTGGAGACCCGCGCGTCCACCGCGAGCGAGCAGCTCGGCCGGCTGCGCGGCGAGGCCGAGCGGCACGCCCCGGCCGAGGGCGGGGCCCACACCGAACTGTCCGAGGACCTGATCCCCGTGGACGTCGAGCAGGCCCAAGCCCTGCTGCGCACGGCCACCGCCCAGCTCGCCGCCCACACCGCCGCCGTGGAAGGCGCCCGGTCCGCCCACGCGGACCTGCTGCGCTCCCACCGCACCGCCGAGGACGGCGCCGGGGGCTTCGACGAGACGGCCGCCCTGCTGCGCGACCTCCTGCGCGACCACACCCACCCGGACGACGACCAGGAACCCGCCCCCCACCGCGGCACCTTGGATGAGGCCCGCCAGTCGGCGACCGAGGCCCGCCGCTCCCTGCGCGGCTGCGCGGCCGACCTCTCGGCCGCCGAGTCCGCCGTACGGGAGGCGAGCGACATCCTGGTCCGCCACGCCAACGCCACCCGCTACGAACAGGTACGCACCCCCGCGCGCCAGCAGATCCGCGAACTGCCCGCCTCCGCCCTGCCCGAGCACGCGGCCTCCTGGGCCACCGCCTTCGCGCCCCGGCTGCGCGTCCTCACCGACGAGCTCGCCCAGCTGGAGCGCAACCGGGACAGCATCGTCGACCGGCTGCGCGGCCTGGTCGAATCGGCCCTGGCCACCCTCCGCTCCGCCCAGCGGCTCTCCCAGCTCCCCGAGGGACTGGGGGAGTGGTCGGGCCAGGAGTTCCTGCGCATCCGCTTCGAGGAGCCCGACCAGGCCACCCTCACCGAACGGCTCGGCGAGGTCATCGACGAGGCCACCCGCGCGGCCGTGAAGAAGAACAGCACCGCCTCCTTTGGCGAGGGCCGCCGCGACGGCATGTCGCTGCTGCTGCGGGGCGTGCAGGCGGCCCTGGAGCCCAAGGGGATCTCCGTCGAGATCCTCAAGCCGGACGCGGTGCTGCGCGCCGAGCTGGTACCGGTCGGCCAGATGGGCGACGTGTTCTCCGGCGGCCAGCTGCTGACTGCGGCGATCGCGCTGTACTGCACGATGGCCGCGCTGCGCAGCAACGACCGCGGCCGGGACAAGCACCGGCACGCGGGCACGCTGTTCCTCGACAACCCGATCGGGCGCGCGAACGCCACGTACCTGCTGGAGCTCCAGCGGGCCGTCTCGGACGCGCTCGGCGTCCAGCTGCTCTACACCACGGGCCTGTTCGACACCACGGCGTTGGCCGAGTTCCCGCTGGTCATCCGGCTGCGCAACGACGCCGACCTGCGGGCGGGCCTGAAGTACATCAGCGTCGAGGAACACCTCCGGCCGGGTCTGCCGCGGCAGTCGCCGGACGGGGAGGCCATCCACGGCGAGATCACGGCCACGCGCATGTTCCGCCGGAGCTGAGCCCGTCTCCTTCTCGACGCGGGGCTCCTTTCCCGACGCGGGGCTCGCACCGTTCGGCGCCGGGGCCGCCTTACGGGCTTCGCCCCGCTGCGCCGGGCTTCTTCCCCGACGCGGGGCTCGCACCGCTGCGCCGGACTCCGTCCGGCGGGATGCCGGGAGCTCGGGGCAGGGCCGGGTGCCCGCCGGAGGCGCCGGGGCCGCCCCCCTCGGGCGCTCCGCCGGGCCCGAGGCCCCGCCCTAGCGGCGGCCGAACGCCGTCAGGGGCCCGTCCTCCCGGGACACGCGCCCCGGGCCCGGCTCGCGCGCGGCCGCCCGCTCGGCCCTGCGGGCCTCCCGGCGGCGGCGCCGCGCCGTGCTGCTCGGCTCCGACAGGACCCCGTACCGCTGGTTCCACATCTGCCGGGTGATCCACACGTCCAGTACGCCCCACGTGGCCACGATGGTCCCCGCGATCGCGCACAGCGCCAGCGGAAAGGCCAGCCAGGAGCCGGTCAGCGTGAGGAAGAACGTGACCGTCGCCTGGGTCAGCGTCACGGCCACGATCAGCACCGCCCGCACCGCCGACGTCCGCACCGGATCCGGCATCCGGGGCTTGCGGGCCGGTTCCTCCACCCACAGTCCGCGCGCCGGAACCTCCCTGCCGCCGCCCACGGCCCTCCCCTCGTACCTGCTCATGGTCCGCTCACTCCCCACCGCGCGGTCCGCCCCGCCTGCTCCACCACGTCTACCCCC
The DNA here is from genome assembly GCF_042717785.1 of Streptomyces sp. NPDC058619. Lineage (NCBI taxonomy): Bacteria > Bacillati > Actinomycetota > Actinomycetes > Kitasatosporales > Streptomycetaceae > Streptomyces > Streptomyces sp. NPDC058619. The sequence continues at coordinate 16,751 of NZ_JBHXQN010000051.1, read as the reverse complement.
ACGCGTCCGCTCGAACAGAAGACGTCCGGCACGATCGAGAGATTCCCGTATCGCGGACACCCCCACGACCCCGCTGATTGCGGAACGAACAATTCCAGCCATCCATCCGGTTGCGGGGACTGACGCCCCACCAAGTGTCATCTGCCGCATATCGCACCACTCTTGACCGGAAGTATCGGACAACTCGTGATCTTCATCCAGAGGTCAGGCCGAAAACGTCCGGACACGCCTTCGAAGCTGTTGCTCGGCAGTAGTAGGCTCACGCCGTTTAAATGACGGAACACCGACTCCCCGTAACGGGGTTGAGCTGGGGGAGGCTGGGGAGGCCATGCGCTTTCGCGGGAAATCCATCCGCCGGAAGATCGTGGCGTTGCTCCTTGTGCCGCTCGTCTCCCTCACCGCCCTCTGGGGCTTCGCGACGGTCATCACCGGCCGCCAGGCCGTCCAGCTGCTCGACGTCGCGTACGTCATCGACAAGGTCGGCTACCCCATGGAGGACGTCGTCCGCGCCGTCCAGAAGGAGCGCCGCCAGACCCTCGTCGTGATCGGCGACCCCCGCGCCTCCACCGCCACGGCCGAGCTCGCCAAGCGCCGCGCCGGCACCGACGAGGTGGTCGCCGAGATACGGGCGAGCGCCCGCGACCCCGAGGTCACCGACGAGCTGAGCGTCCAGAACGGCCAGCGCCTGCGCTCGATCCTCGCCGCGTTCCACGGCATCGAGAGCATCCGCCGCTCCGTCGACCAGAACACCCTCGACACCGGCCAGGCCCTGGAGTTCTACAACCGCCTCGTCGACCCCTGCCACGAGTTCCTGATGAACCTCCACGCGCTGGAGAACGTCGAGATGGACAAGCAGGGCCGCGCCCTCGTCGGCATCACCCGGGCCCGTGAGGCGCTCTCCCGCGAGGACGCCCTCGTGGCCTCCTCCTTCGCGGCCCGCAGCGTCAACGCCGCCGACCTCCGCCGCATCTCCGACCTCGCCGCGAACCGCACCCTGCTCTACGACTTCAACCTCGCGATCCTCCCGCCCGCCGACCGCGAGCGCTTCGAGCGCTACTGGGCCGGCACCGACACCAAGGTCCTGCGCGACGCGGAGGAACGCTTCCTCAGCGCCGGCGCGGTCAAGAACCCCCGCAGCAGCACCTCCGCCCAGTGGGACGCCGCGGCCACCAAGGTCCTCGACGAGCTCGCCACCATGGGCACCGAGGCCGGGGACCGCTACCAGAAGCGCGTCGAGCCCGTCGCCATGGACGTCCTGGTCCAGGCCGCCGTCGCCGGCATCCTCGGCTTCATCGCGCTGATCGTGTCCCTGGTCCTGTCCGTGCGCATCGGCCGCGAGCTGATCCGTGACCTGTCCCGGCTCCGCAAGGAGGCCCACGAGGCCTCCGGCGTCCGCCTGCCCGGCGTCATGCGCCGCCTCGCCGCCGGCGAGCACGTGGACGTGGAGACCGAGGCGCCCCGGCTGGAGTACGAGAGGGACGAGGTCGGCCAGGTCGGCCAGGCCCTCAACACCCTCCAGCGCGCCGCCGTCGAGGCCGCGGTCAAGCAGGCGGAGCTGCGCCGCGGCGTCTCCGAGGTGTTCGTCAACCTCGCCCGCCGCAACCAGGTGCTCCTGCACCGCCAGCTGACCCTCCTCGACACCATGGAGCGCCGCACCGAGGACACCGAGGAGCTCGCCGACCTCTTCCGCCTCGACCACATGACCACCCGCATGCGCCGCCACGCCGAAGGCCTGGTGATCCTCTCCGGCGCCGCGCCCTCCCGCCAGTGGCGCAGGCCCGTCCAGCTGATGGACGTCGTACGGGCCGCCGTCGCCGAGGTCGAGGACTACGAGCGCATCGAGGTGCGCCGGCTCCCGCGCCTGGGCATCGCCGGGCCCGCCGTCGCGGACGTGACCCACCTCGTCGCCGAACTCCTGGAGAACGCCACGGTGTTCTCCCCGCCGCACACCGCCGTCCAGGTGCACGGCGAGCGCGTGGCCAACGGGTTCACCCTGGAGATCCACGACCGCGGCCTCGGAATGAACCCGGACGCGCTCCTCGACGCGAACCTCCGGCTCGCCGAGACCCCCGAGTTCGAGCTCTCCGACACCGACCGCCTCGGCCTGTTCGTCGTCAGCCGCCTCGCACGGCGCCACGCCGTCAAGGTCGTCCTCCAGCCCAGCCCGTACGGGGGCACCACCGCCGTGGTCTTCCTCCCCGACGCCCTGCTGACCGAGGCCCCCGACACCAACGGCACCGGCATCCGGCTGAACGCCGGCGTCGGCGCCGGCATGGCCGGGAAGCCGGGCAAGCCGGGCCGGCCCGGCGTGATCCCGTCCGAGCGCAACGCCCCCGCCGTCGAGCGGGCCCCGTCCGGGCGCGCCCTGCCCGCGGCGGACCTGCGCGGGCCCGTCGAGCTAGAGGCGCCGCTGGGCGTCCTCGGCCTCGACGACCCCGCCGTCGTGGACGGCACCACCACCGGGATCACCGGCGTCGGCGGCCGCCCCGCCATGGCCACCCTGGACGACGAGACCCCGCCGAACGGACTCCCGCGCAGCGGCCTGCTCGGCCTGCGCCCGGCCGACCGCCCGTCCGCGGACCGGCACTCCGAGCCGCGGCACGCCGACCGCCACCCCGATCGGCGGGCCGACCGCCACCCCGACCGGGTCGCCGGCCCACGCAACGGCGAGCGCGAACCGCTCGCCCCCACCGGCCCGGTCCGCCTCGACAGCGCCCGGCCCGACGGCCCCCGCCCGGAGGCCACCCGCCCCGACGGCCCCCGCGCCGGCCAGGGGACGGTGCCGCTGCCGCGCCGCCGCCCCGCCCCGACGCTGGTCGCGGACCACGGCCGCCGCGTCGAGCCGCGCCGGGTGTCCGCGGTTCCGCCGCCGGCCCCCGCCGCCGGGGCCGACGCCCCCGCACCCGCCCCGGGCGGCAGCGGCCTGCTGCCCCGCCGGGTCCGCCAGGCCAGCCTGGCCCCGCAGCTGAAGAACTCCCGCGCGGCCGCCCCCGCCCCGGACACCGCCGACGAGGTCGCGGACGACCGGGACGCGGAGGACGTACGCACGCGCATGTCCGCGCTCCAGCGCGGCTGGACCGCGGGCCGCAACCAGCAGGCACGGACGCAGTCCGCGACCGGGGCAGGCACCTCCGCCGCCACCGGTCCCGCGAACGAGAACGAAGGGGACGGTCGATGACCGCACCGCAGACCGGAAACGACAGCAGGAGCCGCGGCTCAGGCCCGCTCAACTGGCTCCTCGACGAGCTCGTGGACAAGGTCGGCTCCATCCGCAAGGCGGTCGTCCTCTCCGGCGACGGCCTGCCCACCGGCACCTCCCGGGACCTGACCCGCGAGGACAGCGAGCACCTGGCGGCGGTGGCCTCCGGATTCCACAGCCTGGCCAAGGGCGTCGGCCGGCACTTCGAGTCCGGCCGGGTCCGCCAGACCGTCGTCGAGCTCGACGAGGCCTTCCTCTTCGTGATGGCGGCCGGCGACGGCAGCTGCCTGGCCGTCCTCGCCGACGCCGAGTCCGACGTCGGGCAGGTCGCGTACGAGATGACGCTCATGGTCAAGCGAGTGGGCGACCACCTGGCGACCGCCCCGCGCACCGGGCTGCCAGCCGGAGGGTGAGACGTACGGCATGAGCGATCCAGGCCAGGACCAACACCCTGCCCGCACCCCGTCCGGGGAGGGGCCCGCCGCCCCGGAACACCCGCACTGGTTCGACGACGACGCGGGTCCCGTCGTACGCCCGTACGCGATGACCCGCGGCCGGACCAGCCACGCGGGCCAGCACCGCCTCGACCTGATCGCGCTCGTCGTCGCCGAATCCGCGGCCGACGACCCGGTCTGGGACATGACCCTGGCCCCGGAACACGCCCGCATCCTGGGGCTGTGCCGGAACCGCCCGCAGTCGGTCGCCGAACTGGCGGCCGACCTCGACCTCGCGATCGGGGTCGTGCGGGTGCTGATCGGCGACCTCGTCGACGATGAACTGGTCCACGTGACCAGGCCGGTACCTCCGGCCGAACTACCCGATGAATCCATTCTGCGTGAGGTGATCGATGGCCTTCGGGCGCTCTAGCCGCACCGGTGCCATGCACGCCGTGTCACCGGTCGAGCCGCTGACCCTGAAGATCCTGGTCGCGGGCGGCTTCGGGGTGGGCAAAACCACCCTGGTCAGTGCGGTAAGCGAGATCAGACCGCTACGGACCGAGGAACAACTCTCGGAACCGGGCATCGGTATCGACGACACCCAGGGAGTGGAGGGCAAGAGCACGACCACCGTGGCGATGGACTTCGGGCGCATCACGCTGCGCGAGGACCTGGTGCTGTACTTGTTCGGCACCCCCGGCCAGGACCGGTTCTGGTTCCTGTGGGACGAACTGGCCCAGGGATCGCTGGGCGCGGTGGTCCTCGCGGACACCCGCCGCCTCGCCGACTGCTTCGCCGCCGTCGACTACTTCGAACGCCGCGAGATCCCGTTCGTCGTCGCCGTCAACTGCTTCGACGACGCGGACCACCACCCCGTGGTGACCGTGCGGGAGGCGCTCGACCTCGACCCGGGCGTACCGGTGCTGCTGTGCGACGCCCGCGACCGGGAGTCCGTGAAGGACGTCCTCGTGGGGGTGGTGGAACACGCGATGTCGCTGGCCCGCGCCCGCCGCCGGAGCCTCTCGGCCGGCGCCTGACACGGACGCGGCCCGTACCCCCGCCGACTGGGGTACGGGCCGCAGCTCTCGTGGGGGATTCGGCGCCCGGAGTGCGGCGCGGGACCGTGGAGCGAGTGTGAACCCGCCGCCGGGGGCCGTCAAGTACGCGGACAACACCCGCGGGAAACCGCTGTTCGGACCCCCTGCGAAGCCCGATCCACGGCCACCGGCGCCCGCTCAGCGCACCGCGATCACCGCCGAGCCGTGCCCGAACAGCCCCTGGTTCGCGGTGATCCCGGCCCGCGCCCCCGGAACCTGCCGGGCACCGGCCTCCCCGCGCAACTGCCACGTCAGCTCACAGACCTGCGCGATGGCCTGGGCCGGCACCGCCTCCCCGAAGGAGGCCAGCCCGCCGCTCGTGTTGACCGGGACGCGCCCGCCCAGGGCCGTCGCCCCCTCCCGCAGGAGCTTGGCGCCCTCGCCCTCCCCGCAGAGCCCGATGTCCTCGTACCACTCCAGTTCCAGGGCGGTGGAGAGGTCGTACACCTCGGCGAGCGAGAGGTCCTCCGGGCCGAGCCCCGCCTCCTCGTACGCCGCCCGCGCGATGGAGGCGCGGAAGGAGCCCGCCGCCGGCTCGACCCCCACCCCCACCGTCGAGTCGGTGGCGATGTCCGGGAGGTCCAGCACCGTACGCGGATAGGTGGGCGTCACCGTCGACACCGCCCGGATGCGCACCGGGTCGGCGACACCGCGCGAGCGCGCGAAGTCCGTGCTGGACAGCACGAGCGCCGCGCCCCCGTCGGAGGTGGCGCAGATGTCGAGCAGCCGCAGCGGATCGGCGACCACCGCCGAGGCGGCCACCTCCTCCATGGTCACGGCCTTGCGGTAGCGGGCGTTCTGGTTCAGCAGCCCGGCCGCCGCGTTCTTCACCTTGACCCGGGCGAAGTCCTCCGGGGTGTCCCCGTGGACGGCCATCCGGCGGCGCGCGTACAGCGCGAAGTACGCCGGGTTGGTGGCGCCCAGCACGCGGAACCGCAGCCAGTCGGGGTCGTCGGGCCGTTCGCCCCCGGCCGGTGCGAAGAACCCCTTGGGCGCCGCGTCGGCGCCCACCACGAGCACCACGTCCGCCAGCCCCGCCAGGATCTGCGCCCGGGCCGCCCCGATGGCCTGCGCCCCCGAGGCACAGGCGGCGTAGACGCTGGTCACCCGGGCGCCCTGCCAGCCCAGCGCGCGGGCGAAGGTGGCGCCGGCCACGTAACCCGGGTACCCGGAGCGGACGGTGTCGGCGCCGACGATGGACCGCACGTCCGTCCAGTCCAGGCCGGCGTCGGCGAGCGCGGCCCGGGCGGCGGCCCGCCCGTACTCGACGAAGCTGCGGCCCCACTTGCCCCAGGGGTGCATGCCGGCTCCCAGCACGGCGATGTCGGCGGCGCTCACGACGCACCTCCCACGGGCCTGAACTGCCAGGTCGACCACGTGGTGCCGGCGTCCTCGCCGAGCACCCCGCCGACCACCTCGACCTCCATGCCGACCGCCAGATCACCGACGCCGACCCCGGGCGCCGCCTGCCCGAGCACGACGATCCCCTCGGCCTCCAGCTCCACCGCGATCAGGGTGTACGGCTCCCAGGGGACGCCGGGGTCGGACACGTACGGCGCCGGAGGCCGGTAGCGCCCGTCGGTGTAGGACCAGACCCGGCCGCGGGGCGACAACGGCACCTCGGCGAGGACGCCGTCGCCGGGGCAGCGGGGGTTGCGGCAGAAGGCGTCCTCGCGGGGGAAGAACACCGCGGTGCAGGCGGAGCACCGGGTTCCGAGCAGCCGGAAGGCGCCCCCGGGGCCGGCCCCGGGTTCGGGTCCCTGGGCGTCCTCGGTGAACCAACCGCTCACGACGGGGGTGCGCGTGCGTGCCAAGATTCCTCCCGTGTCAGTGTTTCTGACGCATCGTCAGGAGTCTGGCACGGGAGGCCCTCCGGGTCACCGGTTCCCGGCGAGCCACTTCTGCGCGATCTCCGCCAGCTCCGCGTCCCGCCCGGCGAGCATCATCCGGATCATCTGCGCGTCCCCGCGGAGCGACCACCCGGGGTGCCCGAAGGTCGCGGGGTTGTTCTTCTCGATCAGGAGGTGCGCCGGCCACGCGGTCCCGTACCCGATCAGGGGGAGGGCGGCGAGGTACCCCTTCCGCCCCCGGGCCACCCCGTAGAGGGTGAGGGCGAGTCCGGTGAGCGTGCCGGTGAGATGCACCCAGCGGGTGGCGGCCCGTGCGTGCATGGCGACGTAGTAGGGCCAGAACTCCTCGTACGAACGGAACGTCATGGGGGCACGGTAGTCACGGCAGGACGGCGGCGACAGAGACGGGGAAGTCGAAATGCGTGCCGGGGAACGCCTCGGGCCGGTGCGTGAAGTGCCACCACTCCTCGGGCAGGTTGACGAAGCCCTGCGCGCCCAGGACGCCCAGCAGGAGCCGGCGGTTCGCGCGGGCGGCGGGCGGGACCGCGGGACCGTCGGTGTGGGACAGCGGCCCGAAGTGGTCGAACGCGGTCCCCATGTCCAGCTCCCGACCCGACGCGCTGTCGACGAGGGTCACGTCGACGGTGCTCCCGCGGGAGTGCCCCGACCGCTCGGCGATGTAGCCGTCGGGAATCAGCCTGTCCTTGTCGACGTCCGGGTAGTACTCGGTCTTGCTCCCCTGGTCGGCGAGGTCCCCGGCCCACCGGACGAACCGGTCCACGGCGCGCTGCGGCCGGTAGCAGTCGTAGACCTTCAGGGTGAGGCCGCGCGGCAGCAGCTCGCGCTGCGCGCCCCGCAACGCCTCCGCGGCGGGGCGCGCGAGCAGGCACGCCGGTTCCCGGTACCCGTCGACCCGGCGGCCGGTGAAGTTGCGGGCGGTCGCGTACCGCATGTCCTGCCGGACCGTCGGATCCACGTGCGCCAGGGCCGCGAACCCCGGCGGCGCCGATCCGCGGGCCGCCGATCCGCGGGCCGCCGCTCCCGGTGTCGCCGCTCCCGGTGCCGTCGCTCGCGACGCCGCCGCTTCCGGAGCCGTCGCCCCGGGCGCCGGCGCACCCAGCGCAGCCAGTAGTCCCACACCGATCACAACAGCCGCCGCCCTCATACCGCTTGGCATACCATCGCGGGATGCCGGCACAGCTGAGGGACTCGCACTGCTCCACCTGCGGAACACCGTTCGACACGGACCTCTGGCCCCGCACCTGCCCGTCGTGCGGCGACACCGCCTACCGCAATCCGCTCCCGGTGGCCGTGGTGCTCCTCCCCGTCCTGGACGAGGACGGCACCGGCCTCGTGGTCATCACCCGCACCATCGAACCGGCCCTCGGCGGCATCGCCCTCCCCGGCGGCTTCATCGACTTCGGCGAGGACTGGCGGGACGCGGTCGTCCGCGAACTCCGCGAGGAGACCGGCATCGAGGCCCCCGCCCGGGACGTGGCCCTGGCCGACGCCCTCAGCTCCCCGGCCGGCCACCTGCTCCTCTTCGGCCTGCTCCCGCCCCGTCCGGTGGCGTCCCTGCCCGCATCGGCCGCCACGGACGAGACCACGGGCTGGCACGTCCTGCGGGGGCCGTCGGAACTGGCCTTCCCCCTCCACACCCGGGCCGCGGCCTCGTGGTTCGCGGGCCGGTACGCCTGAACCCCACCGGGCCCGGGTCCGCCCCGACGGGCGCCCCTACCGTCCGCGCCCCCACAGCCCGCGCACCGTCACGCCCGGCACCCGCTCGCCCGCCTCGTCCTGCACCACCACCTCGTCCCCCGCCCACCGCACGGTGTACCGCTCGATCCTGCCCGCCGCGAAGCCCGGCCCCGCGTCCCGCACCACCAGCCCGCCGCCCGTCCGCCCCCGCGCCGGAGCCCACGCCTCCAGTGCCACCCCGCCGCCACCGGACGGATCGCGGACCGGGAGCACCGCGCCCGCGCGGGCCAGGACCGGGATCCGGCCCTGCGGGGCGTCCAGCAGCACCTGGCCCGGGCCCTCGTACGCCGCCCCGGTCGTGGTGTCGTACCACCGGCCCCGCGGCAGCCGCACCGCCCGCCGGTCCGCTCCGCACTCCAGCACCGGGGCGACCAACAGGGCGTCGCCCAGGAGGAAGGCGTCCTCGCAGTCCCGCAGCGACCGCTCCTCCGGCGCCCCCCACCACAGCGGCCGCACGTACGGGGCCCCGGTCCGGCGGGCCAGGTGGGCCAGCGTCACGAAGTACGGCCGCAGCCGCTCGCGTTCCGCCATCACCCCGCGGGCCTGTTCCTCCGCCTCCGGACCGAACTCCCACGGCTCCCGCCGCCCCGCCCAGATCGCCGAGTGCGTGCGGAACAGCGGAAGGTAGGCCCCCAGCTGGAGCCAGCGCACGTACAGCTCGGGGGAGGGGGAGCCGCCGAAGCCCCCGACGTCCGGGCCCGAGTACGGCACCCCGCACAGTCCGAGCCCCAGGACCAGGGCCAAGGAGGCGCGCAGCCCCTCCCAGCTGCTCTCCACGTCGCCGGACCACGAGCCCCCGTACCTCTGCATCCCCGCCCAGCCGGACCGGGAGAAGAGGAACGGCCGCTCGTCCGGTCGCAGCCGGACCAGGCCCTCCCAGCCGGCCCGCGCCATCCCGAGGCCGTACACGTTGTGCCCGGAGCGGTGGTCGCCGCCCGCGCCGTCCATCGCGTGCCGCGCGGAGCGGGGGAGCGTGTTGTCGCCGAACGGGGCGAAGGACACCGGCTCGTTCATGTCGTGCCAGAAGCCGGCGAAGCCCTGGCCCAGCCGCTCCTCGTACAGCCCGCCCCACCACTCCCGCACCGCCGGATCGGTGAAGTCCGGGTACGCGCACTCGCCCGGCCACACCTCCCCGCGCACCTCCACGCCCCGGGCGTCCCGCACGAAGGCACCGCGCGTCCCCACCGCGAGCCCCGACGCGTGCACCGCGCCGCCCGCCCGCACCGCGGGGTCGACGATCGAGACCAGGCGCACGCCCCGCGCACGCAGCTCCCGGGCGAGCCCGGGCAGATCGGGGAACCGCCCTTCGTCCACCGTGAAGACGCGGTGCCCGTCGTAGTGGTCGATGTCCAGGTGCACGGCCGACAGCGCCATGCCGTGCGCCGCGTACCCGTCCACCACCCGGCGGACCTCCTCGGCGCTCCCGAAGCCCCAGCGCGCGTGCTGGTAGCCGAGCGCCCACTCCGGGGGCACCGCCGCGGGACCCGTCAGCCCCGACCAGCCCTGCAGCACCCGCGCCGGAGTCCCCACGAAGACCCAGCACCGCAGCGGCCCGCCCTCCACGCGCAGCTCGCTCGACCCCGGACGGTCCGCCCCCGAGCCCGCGCCCTCCTCGCCCTCGCGCAGCACCACCCGCCCGTCCCAGGAGTTGTCGTGGAACACCAGGTGCGTCCCCGCGTCGGCGACCACCAGCTGCACCGGCATGGTCAGGTACAGCGGATCGGTGCCCGGTCCGAAGCCGCCCTTCGGATCGGTGTTCCACAGCCGGTACGTCCCGTCCCGCAGCCGGGGCCCCGCCGCCCGGCCGCCCAGCCCGAAGAACCGCGCGTCCGCCCCCACCTCGCTGCGCTGCGACCACCGGGCCCCGCCCCGCGCCGGGTCCACCGGCTCCCACCAGCGCGGCGGCAGGTCCCGGCGCAGCACCGTCCCGCCGGGCGTGCGCACCTCCACCGACCCGTGCCGGGACACCGCGACCGTCACCCGCTCCGACACCACCCGCCAGCCGCCCTCGGTGTCCGGCTCCAGCACGGCCCGCGGATCGGGCTCCGGCCCGTCGCCGACCACCGCGTACGACGGAGTCGGCGCGGCCCCGTCCCAGCCCCAGAACACGGCGCCGCCCGAGGTCACCCGCACCAGCAGCTCCGAGCGCGCGAAGCGCAGCACGCCGCCGCCCGGCCGGGGCTCCGTACCCGTCAGCAGCCCCGGCACGCGCGCCCGCTCCGCGCCCCGGCGCGGGAGCCCCACCGCGTCGGCGCGCCGGTGGCGCCAGGCCGAGCGCCAGGCGCGCCGTCCGCGCTCCGTACCGAGGTCCTTCACCGCACGCACCAGATCCCCACCGTTCATGCGGATCACCCTGCCACCGGGCCCCGGTCGAGGAGACCGCGTTCAGCTGCCGTTCACCCGGCAGCGGCACCCCCGGCCGACCGCGGCCGACCGTACGGGACACCTCTGGTGCGGATGTCGATCACATGGCATCGTCCCAGTGAGCCGCCGCGCGCACACCCCGCGCGCGATGGCACCGTACGCACACGAAGCGCGAGCCGCAGACTTGACCGGGAGCCCACCCATGACCTCAGCCACGCAGCCGGAACCCCTCTGGGCCCCGGGCCCCGACCGGATCGCCGCGGCCCGGATCACCGCCTTCCAGGCCTGGGCCGCCGACCGGTTCGGAGCCCCCGCCGACGGCGGCTACCCCGCCCTGCACAGCTGGTCCGTCGACGAGCTGGACACCTTCTGGCAGGCCGTCGCCGAGTGGTTCGAGGTCCGCTTCACCACCCCGTACGAGTCCGTCCTCGCCGACCGCTCCATGCCGGGCGCACGCTGGTTCACCGGCGCCACCCTCAACTACGCCGAGCACGCCCTGCGCGCCGCCGAGGACCCGGCCCGCGCCGGGGACGCCGCACTGCTGTGCGTGGACGAGACCCACGAGACCGTCCCCGTCACCTGGGCCGAGCTCCGCCGGCAGGTGGGGTCGCTCGCCGCCGAACTGCGCGCACTCGGCGTACGCCCCGGCGACCGGGTCAGCGGCTACCTCCCGAACATCGCCGAGTCCGTGGTCGCCCTCCTCGCGACCGCCGCCGTCGGAGGCGTCTGGACCTCCTGCGCCCCCGACTTCGGCGCCCGCAGCGTCCTGGACCGCTTCCAGCAGGTCGAGCCCGTCGTCCTCTTCGCCGTAGACGGCTACCGTTACGGCGGCAAGCGGCACGACCGCCGCGAGACCGTCGCCGAGCTCCGGGCCGAGCTCCCCTCCCTGCGCGCCGTCGTCCACATCCCGGTCCTGGGCACCGAAGCCCCCGAAGGGGCCCTCGCCTGGTCCGACCTGACCGCGGCCGACACCGCGCCCGTCTTCGAGCCGGTCCCCTTCGACCACCCCCTCTGGGTCCTCTACTCCTCCGGTACGACCGGCCTCCCCAAGGCCATCGTCCAGTCCCAGGGCGGCATCCTCCTCGAACACCTCAAGCAGCTCGGCCTGCACTGCGACCTCGGCCCGGAGGACCGGTTCTTCTGGTACACCTCCACCGGCTGGATGATGTGGAACTTCCTCGTCTCCGGCCTGCTCACCGGCACGACCGTCGTCCTGTACGACGGCAGCCCCGGCTACCCCGACACCGGCGCCCAGTGGCGCATCGCCGAGCGGACCGGGGCGACGCTGTACGGCACCTCCGCCGCGTACGTCATGGCCTGCCGCAAGGCGGAGGTCCACCCCTCCCGCGACTTCGACCTGTCCGCCCTGAAGTGCGTCGCCACCACCGGCTCCCCACTCCCGCCCGACGGGTTCCGCTGGCTCCACGACGAGGTCGCCGAGGACCTCTGGATCGCCTCCGTCAGCGGCGGCACCGACGTGTGCAGCTGCTTCGCCGGGGCCGTCCCCACCCTCCCGGTGTACATCGGGGAGCTCCAGGCCGCCTGCCTCGGCACGGACCTCCAGGCCTGGGACCCCTCCGGCAAGCCCGTCATCGGCGAGGTCGGCGAACTCGTCGTCACCAACCCCATGCCGTCCATGCCGATCCGCTTCTGGAACGACCCCGACGGCAGCCGCTACCGCGACAGCTACTTCGACATGTTCCCGGGCACCTGGCGCCACGGGGACTGGATCACGCTCACCGACCACGGCTCGGTCGTGATCCACGGCCGCTCCGACTCCACCCTCAACCGCCAGGGCGTGCGGATGGGCTCGGCCGACATCTACGAGGCCGTCGAACGCCTCCCCGAGATCAAGGAGTCCCTCGTCATCGGCCTGGAGGAGCCGAACGGCGGCTACTGGATGCCGCTCTTCGTCCACCTGGCCCCCGGCGCCCGTCTCGACGACGACCTGCGCGCCCGGATCAAGGCGACGATCCGCGAGGAGCTCTCCCCGCGCCACGTCCCCGACGAGATCATCGAGGTCCCGGGCATCCCCCACACGCTGACCGGCAAGCGCATCGAGGTCCCGGTCAAGCGCCTCCTGCAGGGCGCCCCCATGGCCAAGGCGGTCAACCCGGGCTCGGTCGACAACCTCGACCTCCTCTCCTTCTACGAGGAGCTGGCCCGCACCCGCACCCACGGCTGACGTCACTGTCAGTGGTCATGATTACGCTGAGTGAGCAATCGACCGTGCCACTCAGGGGGAGCCATGCCACCGAAGGACGACACCGGGAGCCACCGCACCAGGCGGACCGCCACCACCCGCACGACCCGCAGCACCAGCAGGCGCCGCACGGCGCGCCGCGAAGCCCCCAGCACCGTCGGCCTCCTCGCCGACCCCGGGGACTTCGCGGCCATGCGCGGCTACCGCAGCTTCACCTTCGACGACCACCAGGACTACCTGCGCCACGTAGAGGACCTGCTCCGGTCCCTCGCGGCCCAGGGCATCCACACGACCGTCGCCCTCTTCGACCCCGAGGAGTACGCCGAGCACTGCGCGGAACACGGCCTCGACCCCGACACGGCCGACGCCCGCACCCGCTTCACCGCGGAACTCGCGGGCAGCAGCGCCGGTCTTCCCTACCGCGGCCAGCCCATCGACGAACTGGTCCCGCTCCTCGTGGACGAGGCCGTCCGCCAGGCCACCTGGGAGTACGCCACCACCCTCCTCGCCGGGGTGGGCGACTGCGCGGACTGCGGCGAGGACATCGGCAACGCCTCCTTCGACCGCGCGGCCGAAGCCCTCAAACGCCTCCTGGCCGGCGCCGGTCCCGGCCACCACCACTTCGTCTGCAGCGTCCCCACCGCGACGGAACAACTTCTCGCCGTCCTGCACGCCGACGTGACCGCCGACGCGGACGCCCCGCCCCGCATCGAGAGCCGCCAGGGCCTCGACTTCGTGACGGTCCTGGCGGCCGGACTGGCCCTCGGCGGCCCCGGGGGACTGGTCCTGCGCAGCTCGCGCGAGGACCGCGGCGACCGGGTCCACGGCTGGCGCCTGGACCGGGGCCGGCTGACCGCCCTGTCCGCGGCGGCCGTGTTCAACGCGTACTGCACCGACGCCGACACCGGCGATCCCGTCGCCCCCGAACCAGGGGTCGAATACTGCCCCGGCTACGAGGTGGACCTCCCCTCCCCGCACCACTGAGCCCGGCTCCGGACCCGTAGGGGAGCGGCCGGGGACGGACCGAGGGGCCCCCGCCACCGGCGAAGGCCCCTCGCATCCTCACTCCTCCCGGCGGCTACTCGCCGGAGAGCACCGCCTGGGCGGCCATGCGGGCCTCCTCGGCGGTGTCGCACGCACGCGCCGCGGCAGCGGCCCGCTCGCACTGCGCGAGGGTGTGCTTGGCGAGCGTCGCCCGCACGTACGGGATCGAGGCGGCACCCATCGACAGGGAGGTGACACCCAGGCCCGTCAGCACACAGGCCAGCAGCGGGTCGGAGGCAGCCTCACCGCAGACGCCGCAGCTCTTGCCCTCGGCCTTGGCGGCGTCGGCCGACATGGCGATCAGGTCGAGCAGCGCCGGCTGCCATGGGTCCTGGAGCCGCGAGACGGCGCCGACCTGGCGGTCTGCGGCGAACGCGTACTGCGCGAGGTCGTTCGTGCCCAGCGACAGGAACTCGACCTCCCGCAGGATCGAGCGCGCCCGGAGCGCGGCGGAGGGGATCTCCACCATCGCGCCGAACTTCGCCTGCAGACCGGCCTCGCGGCACGCGTCCGCGAACGCCTTGGCGTCGGTCCGGTCCGCCACCATCGGGGCCATGACCTCGAGGTGGACGGGCAGGCCCGCGGACGCCTTGGCCAGCGCGGTCAGCTGCGTGCGCAGCACCTCCGGGTGGTCCAGGAGCGAGCGCAGGCCGCGTACGCCCAGAGCCGGGTTCGGCTCGTCCGCCGGGGTGAGGAAGTCCAACGGCTTGTCGGCGCCGGCGTCCAGCACCCGCACAACCACACGACCCTCGGGGAAGGCCTCGAGCACCTTGCGGTACGACTCGATCTGCTTCTCTTCGGACGGAGCCTTCTTGCTGTCGTCCAGGAACAGGAACTCGGTGCGGAACAGGCCCACACCCTCGGCCCCGGCCTCGACCGCGGCCGGCACGTCCGCCGGCCCGCCGACGTTCGCCAGCAGCGGCACCTTGTGGCCGTCCGAGGTCGCACCGGGACCGGACGACGCGGAGAGTGCGGCCTTGCGCTCGGCCGCCGCGGCCTCCAGCTCGGCCCGCTTCTCCGGCGTCGGGTTCACGAACAGGTCGCCCGTGCTGCCGTCGACCGCGATGAGGGTGCCCTCGGCGAGCTCGCCGGCGCCCTGGAGCGCCACGATCGCCGGCACGCCCAGCGCCCGCGCGAGGATGGCACTGTGGCTGGTCGGCCCGCCCTCCTCGGTCACGAACCCCAGCACCAGGGCCGGGTCGAGCAGCGCGGTGTCGGCGGGGGCCAGGTCCCGCGCGATCAGTACGTACGGCTCGTCACTGTCAGGGACGCCCGGCATGGGCACGCCCAGCAGGCGCGCCACGATCCGGTTCCGTACGTCGTCCAGGTCGGCCACCCGCCCGGCCATGTACTCGCCGGCTCCCGCGAGCAGGTCGCGGTAGGAGGCGAACGCGTCGTAGATCCCGCGCTCTGCGGTGCTGCCGACGGCGATCCGCCGGTCGACGTCCGCCATCAGCTCGGGGTCCGTGGCGATCATCGCCTGGGCCTCGAGCACGTGCTGGGCCTCGCCGCCGGCCAGCTGGCCACGCGCGATCAGGTCGGCCGATACAGCCTCCACGGCCTGACGGGCGCGCCCCTGTTCGCGCTCCGCCTCGTCCGCGGTGATCTGCTTGGCCGGTGGTTCGAGAACCGCCGTACCCATGTGCCGAACCTCGCCGATCGCCACACCGTGGCTCACGCCGACGCCTCGCAGCGTTGTCTCCATTTCACCGTCTCCGGTAGGGCGGCGGGCGCTCGGCCGCCGCGGTGGATGTCCGACTCGCCTTCGCAGGCGGGTGCGTCACTGCCAGCTGAAGAGAACGTCGCTGGCCTTCACGTCGCCGGACTCGACGACGTCCGAAAGGGCGTCCGGGGTCGCCTCGAGTGCGACGACGGGGCACACGGGGGACTTGCCCGCGGCCTCGACCGCGGCGGGGTTCCAGCGGATGACGGCCTGACCGCGGGTCACCGTGTCGCCCTTGTTGACGAGCAGCTCGAAGCCCTCGCCGTTGAGCTGGACGGTGTCGATCCCGAGGTGGGTAAGGACGCCGTGGCCCTCACCGTCTACGACGACGTACGCGTGCGGGTGCAGGGAGACGACCACACCATCTACGGGGGACACCGCCTCCGAGGGCTCACGCACGGGGTCGATAGCGGTGCCCGGTCCCACCATCGCGCCGGAGAACACCGGATCGGGCACTGCCGCGAGTCCGATGGCGTTCCCGGCAAGTGGGGACGTCACGCTGGTCATGAGGGGCCTCCCAGGGGTGGGGCTTCTTCGTGTCGCCGTCACTACCCGTCGCGAACGGCGTACTCTTGAGAAGGATAAGTCACGAGATATTCGGGTTCGCCCGATGTTGGTCCCGATCCGGGCTGGCCCTTCGGCACGGAGACTAGTGGACTAGACCGGTGGACTAGACCATACGCCTGAAACGATTTGCCTGGGCGTCGGCGGGCCTGTACTGTCGTGACTCCTGCCGGGACGCCACGTGTGAATTTCTCACGAACGCCCCATGGACGGGAACCCTCCTATTCAGTATCGATCTTGAACTCGACCTCATTTGCGCATGCCTTTTTGGCACGGCGGAGAGCGGTCAGAGGGACGGGGAATCGCTGATAGAGTCGGAATCGCCGGAAAGGGAAACGCGAAAGCGAATACCTGGAAGCAAATCCCGCTTCGACCGGGAATCGGACGCGAAAGAGTCTGGTAGAGTCGGAAACGCAGGAACAGCAAGAACAGAACGAAAGCCCGGAGGAAAGCCCGAGAGGGTGAGTACAAAGGAAGCGTCCGTTCCTTGAGAACTCAACAGCGTGCCAAAA
>NZ_JBHXQN010000050.1:0-45427 GCF_042717785.1 Streptomyces sp. NPDC058619 | reverse complement strand
GCACCGAGCTCCACGACGCGTTCGTCTCCCTCGCCTGCAGCCTCATCTGCTGGCGACGCCTCAACAAGTCCGACTCATGATCGTGTTACGAGCTCTAAGGAGGTGTTCGGGCTCAGCGAAGCCTTCGCGGATCCCGATGGCACGTTCACTGTGCTGAGTAACGGCTCTGAGGGCTCGCTGGAGACGGGTGTGCTGCTGACGGTCGAGCACTGAGCAAGATCGAGGACTTCACTTCTCAGAGCCCGGCGGGCGGCTTCCGTATCGGCCTGGAGGTCGATGACGTGGAAGCTGCATTTCGCAAGGCGGTCAAGGCGGGCGCGACCAGTGCGAAGGAGCCCCTCGTCAGGCCCTGGGGCCAGAAGGTGGCCATCGTCTTGGACCCGAACGGCGTCATCGTCGAACTGGCGGAGCCGACCGAGTACAAGTAGACAGCTGGCACCGGTGGGCGGGCTCTCGCCGTTCAGGCCTGCGGCGCAGGCACGGGGATGACCGCGGCGTTCACCACCGCGCAGACCGGAACGTGGGCGGTGATGGCCGCCGGCAGTGTCCCCCCGCTGGTCGGGATCTTCCTCGGTATGGCCATCGCCAAGGGCTGACGAACTAGCCAGCCCGCTGCGGTCCCGGATCACAAGTTGCAGCGGCGGGACTACGCGAGACGTGGCGCAATCCAGGCCGCGCCGCGATTGTAGGTCCTGCGCCTAACGGGTCGAGGGTCAGGAGCCGTCGTAGTGGTCACGGCTCCCGGACTTGGCCAGCCCGCGGCTGATCATGTAGCCGACGGTCAGGATCACGATGTACAGCCACGCGGCGTCGGCACGGAAGTAGTCGCCGTGGCCCTCTTCGGTGCCCCCCACCATGGAGGCGAAGCCAGGCGACGGTATCGGGGACGGAGCGTAGTCCCAAGTCCGTGCCGTGGGTGCGGGCGAGGCGGGCGGCGGCCAAGAGTACGCCCAGGCCGGTGCAGTCGCAGAAGTCCATGCGGGACAGGTCCACGGTGACGTGCCTGGAGGTGGTGATGGCCTGGGCCAGGGCATTACGCAGGTCCGAGCCAGTGGCGACATCCAGTTCCCCGGCCACGGTGACCTCGCAGACGTCGGGTCCGCAGCGGTGGACCTCGACATGGAACATGTCAGGCAACTGGCGCCCCCTCGCGATTGCTGGTGCGCCTGTGTTCAGGGAACGCCTGGGGCGGGCTGATGTCCAGCGGGGAGGGGAAACACCGCCGGATCATGGCTCGCCAGCGTACGGGTGGGCAGCCGGTTAAGCGCTCCTGGGGCCCGCTGACCGAGGGCCTGAACGTGCCCCGCGAACTTGGACCTCGGCGACCGCGCGAAGGCGCTGGAACCGCTCAAGGTGAACCGGCTCGCGCACGCCGCGATCGTCGGAGTCGTCAAGGACGTCCTCCCCGAGACCCAGGTGGGCTGCTTGGGCGGCACCCGCCAGTGGCCCTGCTGCCGCCCGCATGGACCAGATCCGCGGCCATGGGGCACCGGCCTCCTCGCCGCGCACCGCCTCATCTTTAGCGGGTGACGATCACAACATCGAGCCGTCTTGGGCCGTGCACGCCTTCGACGCGGTCGAGTTCGATGTCGCTGGTGGCGGAGGGGCCGGAGATCCAGGTCTGGGGGCGGGTTGGGTCGAGGCGTGGCAGGGCCTGGGGGATGGAGGCGACGACTTGGTCCTCGGCGCGTACGACGCAGACGTGTAGGTCGGGGACGAGAGTGAGGGCGCGGCGGCCCTGGCCGGGGCCGCCGTCCAGGACGATCGTGCCGGTTTCGGCGATGGCGAGGGCGCAGCTGGTGACCACGGCGTCTGTGGTGTCCAGCTCGTGCGGCGTGAGGGTGGCGTCCGCGTCGTAGTGCTGCTCGGCCGTCGTCGCGGACAGCCATGCGGCGGGCAGTCCGGGTGGCACGGCGACGGTGTGGGCGTCGTGCCGGTCGAGGAGTTCTGCCACCAGAGCGGGGAGCTCGGTTTCCGTGGTGCGATGAACGATCGCGCGGTAGTCGGCGAGGTTCTCGTGGAGGAGGTCCAGGATTGCAACGGGGGCGTCGGGGGTGTGGGTGGTGAGGTAGTCGCGTGCCGGTTCCGGGGTGAGTGGCGTGTCGGCGAGTGCCTGGCGGATGCGGTCCAGGACGCGTTCGCGGGAGTTCTGATTCACGTGCGGTTCTTCTTCCACCAGTCACGGAAGGGTTCGGCGGGCATCTCGGGCAGATCGCGGCTCTCCGACCACGGGCCGACGCCCGGCCCGGGCAGCTTCCTCGGGTGCAGCGCGCGCGTCCTCGACGCGACGCGCTCGCCGGCGGCGAGAACGCTGGGGCGGTCGAGGACCCAGCCGGCGGCCTTCATCGCCGCCTTCTCCAGCCGGTGTCCCTTCCCGCCCTGCCCGGCGACCTTCTCGCGGAGGTGGACGAGGACCTCGGGGATGTCGATGGCGACCGGGCACACGTCGTAGCAGGCCCCGCACAGGGAGGAGGCGTACGGGAGGGAAGCGTCGATCTCGCTCTGCGTGCCACGGAGTTGGGGGGTGAGGATGGCGCCGATCGGGCCGGAGTAGACGGAGCCGTACGCGTGGCCGCCGGCCCGCTCGTACACCGGGCAGACGTTGAGGCAGGCGGAGCAGCGGATGCAGCGCAGGGCCTGGCGGCCGACCTCGTCGGCGAGGGTGTCGGTCCGGCCGTTGTCGAGGAGGACGAGGTGGAAGGCCTTCGGCCCGTCCGCGTCGGTGGTTCCGGTCCACATGCTCGTGTACGGGTTCATCCGCTCGGCCGTCGAGGAGCGGGGGAGAGTCTGGAGGAAGACCTCCAGGTCCCGCCAGGTGGGGACGACCTTCTCGATGCCGACGACGGAGATGAGGGTCTCGGGGAGGGTGAGGCACATGCGGCCGTTGCCCTCGGACTCGACGACGACGAGGGTGCCTGTCTCGGCGACCATGAAGTTCGCCCCGGAGATCCCGACCTTCGCGCGCAGGAACTTCTCCCGCAGGTGCAGCCGGGCCGCCTCCGCCAGTTCGGCTGGGCTGTCGGTGAGGTTGTCAGGTGCCTTTCGGCCCCACTTGCCCATCTCGGAGCGGAAGATGTCGCGGATCTCGCCGCGGTTGCGGTGGATGGCGGGGACGAGGATGTGGGAGGGCCGGTCGTTGCCGAGCTGGACGATCAGCTCGGCGAGGTCGGTCTCGTAGGCCCGGATCCCTTCGGCCTCCAGCGCCTCGTTGAGGCTGATTTCCTGCGTGGCCATCGACTTGACCTTGACGACCTCCCTTTCGCCGGTCGCCTTGACGAGTTCCGCGACGATCCGGTTGGCCTCGGCCGCGTCCGCCGCCCAGTGCACGGTGCCACCGGCCGCGGTGACTGCTTCCTCCAGCTGGAGCAGGTAGTGGTCGAGTCTGCTGAGGGTGAGGTTCTTGATCTGCTTGCCGGCCTCGCGGAGCTCGGCCCAGTCCGCGAGTTCGGACACTGCCATGGCTCGCTTGTCGCGGATGGTGTGGGTGGCGTGGCGCAGGTTGGCGCGCAGGATGTCGTTGCGTACGGCGTCGTGCGCGGCCTTGGGGAAGGCCGGCATGCCGATGAAGGTCCGGCTCATGTCAGTGGTTCCTCTTCCGTGCTCGCGAGGATCTCGGCGATGTGCAGGGCGCGTTGCGGGGCGTCCTGGCGGCGCAGCATGCCGTCGATGTGCATCAGGCAGGAGTTGTCGGCGCCGCACAGGACCCCGGCGCCGGTGGACAGGGAGTTGCGGATCTTGTCGGCGCCCATGGCCGCCGACACGTCCGGGTTCTTCACCGCGAAGGTGCCGCCGAAGCCGCAGCACTCCTCCGCCCCGGGCAGCTCCCGCAGTTCGAGCCCCTTCACTGCCTGAAGGAGCTGGCGGGGGCGTTCCCCCAAGCCGAGCATGCGCAGGCCGTGGCAGGAGGGGTGGTAGGTCACCTCGTGGGGGAAGTACGCGCCGACGTCGGTCACGCCGAGGACGTCGACGAGGAACTCCGTCAGTTCGTACGTCCTCGGGACGAGGGAGTCGCAGGCCTCCGCCAGCGTGTCGCCGCGGCCTTCGGCGCGGGCCTTCCGGGCGATCCTCGGGTAGTTGTCGCGGACCATGGCGACGCAGGAGCCGGACGGGGTGACCACGTAGTCGTAGCCCTCGAAGGCACGGCTCACGCGGTGGACCAGGGGTTCGGTCTCGCGGCGGTAGCCGGTGTTGTACTGGGGCTGGCCGCAGCAGGTCTGGGCGGTGGGGAAGTCCACCGTGACGCCGAGGCGTTCGAGGAGTCTGACGGTGGCGACGGCCGTGGAGGGGTAGATCGCGTCGTTGACGCAGGTGACGAAGAGGGCGACGCGCATCAGGGGTTCCTCGGGGCGGGGTCGAGTCGGGCGGCGGCCGCGTTCCAGGCGGCGGTGTCACCCTGGGGGGTGTAGTGCCGCAGGCGCTGGGTGGAGGCGATCAGGCCGCGTATGTCGGCGAGGTCGCCGACCAGGCCTGCGGCGCGGGCCTGGACGAGGATGTTGCCCAGTGCGGTGGCTTCGGTGGGGCCGGCGATGACCGGCAAGCCGGTGGCGTCGGCGGTGAGCTGGCAGAGGAGGTCGTTGCGGGAGCCGCCGCCGACGAGGTGGATCCGGGTGATGTCGCGGCCGGCGAGTTCGGCGGCCTGGCGCAGGGTGCGGCGGTGGGCGAGCGCCAGGCTTTCCAGGATGCAGCGGACGACTGCGCCCTGGCTGCCGGGAACGCGCTGCCCGGTGCGGGCGCAGTAGTCCCGGATGCGGGCCGGCATATCGCCGGGGGCGAGGAACTCCGAGGCGTCCGGGTCGACGAGGGAAGCGAAGGGTTCGGCCCGGGCCGCTTCGGCGAGGAGCGTGGGGATGTGAGTGGGCAGGTTCTCCCCCTCCCAGGTGCGCCGGCACTCTTCAAGCAGCCACATGCCCATGATGTTGCGCAGGTGGCGCACCGTGCCGTCGATGCCGCGTTCGTTGGTGAAGTTCGCCGCCCGGGAGGCCTCGCTGAGGACCGGGGTGTCGAGTTCGAGGCCGGCGAGCGACCAGGTGCCGCACGAGATGTAGGCGAAGCCGGGCTCGGTCGCGGGCACGGCGACGACCGCGGAGGCGGTGTCGTGCGAGGCGACCGTCGTCACCGCCGTCCGGGGATCGAGCCCGGTGTACGCGGCGACGTGGGGCAGCAGGGTGCCGGCCGGGTCGCCGGGCGCGCGCAACGGCGGGAAGAGGCCGGGATCGAGAGAGAGCCGGTTCAGGAGGTCCTTGGACCAGGTGCCGGTGCGGGCGTCGAAGAGGCCGGTGGTGGATGCGTTGGTCTCCTCGGCTCCGATGGACCCGGTCAGCCAGTGGATCAGCAGGTCTGGGATGAGCAGCAGCGTGCGGGCGGCCTGCCGCTGGGCGGTTCCTTCGGCGGAGGCGAGCTGGAAGACCGTGTTGAACGGGAGGTGCTGGAGGCCCGTGATGCCGTACAGCTCCTCGGGGCCGACCCTGGCCCAGACGCGGGCGGCGGCGCCTTCGGTCCGGTCGTCGCGGTAGTGGAACGGGTGGCCGAGCAGGGCTCCGTCTGTGTCGAGGAGGCCGTAGTCCACGGCCCAGGTGTCGACGCCGATGGAAGCGACGCCGCCACAGCGGGCGGCCTCGCGCAGTCCGTCTAGGACGCCCTGGAACAGGGCGACGGTGTCCCAGCGCAGCCCGTCCGGCAGGCGCACGGGTGTGTTGGGGAAGCGGTGGACCTCGGTGAGGTCGAGGTTGTCCGGACCCACCCGGCCGACGATCACCCGTCCGCTGGTGGCGCCCAGATCGACTGCGGCGAACGCGGACGCGAAGGCGAACGGCGGGGGAGTGGTGGTCACGTGGATACCTCCGCGGTGTGGGCGGCTCATCGAGGAACAAGAGGGAAGAAGGGGCGGACCGGCGCCGCCCGGCGGGCACGGTGTCAGGGCCGGTTCCCGTACGGCATGGCGCCGCCGGTCCGCGGAGGCACCTGGGGCGAGTGCGTCAGTCACCCGCCCCAGGGCGATCAGAGGGCCCTCAGCGAAGGAAGGCCGCGGCGACGCCGGCGTCTACGGGGACGTGCAGGCCGGTGGTGTGGGTGAGGTCGCCGCCGGTGAGGGCGAAGACCGCGCTCGCGACGTGCTCGGGCAGGACCTCGCGCTTGAGGAGGGTGCGCTGGGCATAGAACTCGCCGAGCTTCTCCTCCTCGATGCCATAGGTGGCAGCGCGCTGGGCGCCCCAGCCTGCGGCGAAGATGCCGGAGCCGCGCACGACCCCGTCGGGGTTGACGCCGTTCACCCGGATCCCGTGCTCCCCGAGTTCGGCGGCGAGGAGCCGCACCTGGTGGGCCTGGTCGGCCTTGGTGGCGGAGTAGGCGATGTTGTTCGGGCCGGCGAAGACGGCGTTCTTGGAGGCGATGTAGACGATGTCGCCGCCGAGGCCCTGCTCGATCATGACACTCGCGGCCTCGCGGGAGACCAGGAAGGAGCCCCGGGCCATGATGTCGTGCTGGAGGTCCCAGTCCTTCGCGGTCGTCTCCAGCAGTGTCTTGGAGATCGAGATGCCGGCGTTGTTGACGACCAGGTCGACACCGCCGAAGGTGAGGACAGCCTCGCGGAACACGGCGCTGATCTGCTCCTCGGACGTGACGTCCACGGTGAGCGCCACGGCCTTGTCCGGGCCGCCCAGCTCCTCGGCCACGGCGGCGGCGTTCTCGCCGTTCAGGTCGGCGACCACGACACAGGCGCCCTCGGCGACCAGCCGGTGCGCGATCGCCTTGCCGATGCCTGAGCCCGCACCCGTCACCAGAGCGACCCGGGTCGCGAGGGGCTTCGGCTTCGCCATGCGCCGCAGCTTGGCCTCCTCCAGCTCCCAGTACTCGATCCGGAACTTCTCCGCCTCCTCGATCGGCGCGTAGGCCGACACCGCCTCGGCACCGCGCATCACGTTGATCGCGTTGACGTAGAACTCGCCCGCCACGCGCGCGGTCTGCTTGTCCCTGCCGAACGAGAACATGCCGACGCCGGGAACGAGGACGATCGCCGGGTCGGCGCCACGCATCGCGGGCGAGTCGGGGCCGGCGTGCCGCGCGTAGTAGGCGGCGTACTCTTCCCGGTACTCCGCGTGCAGCTCCCTCAGCCGGGCCACGGCCTCGTCCAGCGGAGCCTCAGGGGGCAGGTCCAGGACCAGTGGGCGCACCTTCGTCCGCAGGAAGTGGTCGGGGCAGGACGTGCCCAGGGCCGCCAGGCGCGGGTGCTGGTCGTGGGCGAGGAAATCGAGGACGACCTCCGAGTCGGTGAAGTGCCCCACCTGCGGACGGTCCTGGGAGGCCAGACCGCGGATCACGGGCGCGAGCAAGGCGGCCCGTTCCCGGCGCTTCTCCCCGTCCAGCGCCGCGTAGCTTTCCAGGGGCGAGCCGAACGGCTGCTTCCTGCCCCGTTCGGTGAGGAAGGCCTCCGCCGTGCGGATCATCCACACGGCATTCGTCTCGCACTCCTCGGAGGTGGTGCCCCAGGCGGTGATCCCGTGCCCTTCGAGGACGATGCCCACGGCCTCCGGGTTGGCCTCTTTGATCGCCGCGATGTCCAGACCGAGCTGGAAGCCGGGCCGGCGCCACGGCGCCCACGCCACCTTTGCGCCGTAGCACTCCGCCGTCAGCTTCTCGCCGTCGGCGGCGCAGGCGAGGGCGATGCCGGAGTCGGGGTGAAGGTGGTCGACATGCGGGGCGTCCACCAGGCCGTGCATGGCGGTGTCGATCGACGGGGCGGTGCCGCCCTTGCCGTGCAGGCAGTAGTCGAAGGCACCGACCATCTCGTCCTCGCGCTCGACACCGCGGTACACGTCTTTCAGCGCGCGCAGCCGGTCGAGGCGCAGCACGGCCAGGCCGTCCTCGGTGAGCGTGCCGAGGTCGCCGCCGGACCCCTTCACCCACATCAGCTCCGTGTCGGAGCCGGTGACAGGATCGGTGACAGTGTCCTTGGCGGAGACGTTGCCGCCGGCGTAGTTGGTGTTGCGGGGGTCGGAGCCCAGCCGGTGCGCGCGGCCGAGGAGCGCGGCGACTTCGGGGTGGGTGGCCATGTGTGATCGGTCCTTCAGAGTCGAAGTGTGCGGGAAGGGGAAGGAGGGTGCCCCTGAGGGGGCGGGCATCATCTGGTCCTGCGGACTGAGCCCTGGGAAGCCGCGTGGTCAGGCTCCCCAGC
Source organism: Streptomyces sp. NPDC058619 (assembly GCF_042717785.1). NCBI lineage: Bacteria > Bacillati > Actinomycetota > Actinomycetes > Kitasatosporales > Streptomycetaceae > Streptomyces > Streptomyces sp. NPDC058619. Next base: position 37,257 of record NZ_JBHXQN010000050.1, on the reverse strand, counting down.
CGGCCGGCTCGCCGCCGACACGATCGGTGGCGATCCGCTCCTGCCACCCGGAAGCGGTGTACGCGGCGACGGGGTCCGGTGCGAGCCCCTGTTCCTCGCGGACTTCGCGCAGCAACGGGCGCACGTCGGTGTTGTAAGCGTCCATCAGCACTGCGTTCGCGGCGAGGACGTCACCGTCGCGCTGGGCGGTGGCGAGCGCGTCGAGGTCGACGAGGAGGGCTTTGGCGGTGGCCTCCTGGACGTTCATCACGGAGCGGATGACGGCCGGGATCTTCGCCTCGATGTTGTGGCACTGGTCGAGCATGAAGGCGACGTTCGTGGCTGGGGCGAGGCCGCCGTTCTTCGCGACCTCGTGCATGATCCGGAACAGCTGGAAGGGATCGGACGAGCCGACCATCAGGTCGTCGTCGGCGTAGAAGCGGGAGTTGAAGTCGAAGCCGCCGAGCTTCCCCTCGCGCAGGAGGAAGGCCACGATGAACTCGATGTTGGTGCCCGGCGCGTGGTGGCCGGTGTCCACGACAACCTGGGCCTTGGGCCCGAGCTTGAGACAGTGGGCGTGGGACGTACCCCAGTCCGGGACGTCGGTGGTGTAGAAGGCCGGCTCGAAGAACTTGTATTCCAGGAGCAGGCGCTGCTCGTCACCGAGCCGCTCGTACACCTCGGCAAGAGCAGCGGCGAGACGGCCCTGGCGAGCCACGATGTCGTCCTGGCCGGGGTAGTTGGTTCCGTCGGCGAACCACAGCTTCAGGTCCGACGAGCCGGTCATGTCCATGATGTCGACGCACTCCAGCAGGTGGTCGACGGCCTTGCGGCGCACCTTCGCGTCCGGGTGGCAGACGCTGCCGAGCCGGTAGTCGTCGTTCTGGAAGGTGTTGGAGTTGATCGCCCCCAGCTCCAGGCCGCGCTCCTTCGCATACGCGGCGAGCCCGGCGTAGTCGTCGACACGATCCCAGGGGATGTGGAGGGAGACCTTCGGGGCGATGCCGGTGAACTCGTGCACCTTCGCGGCGTCGTCGAGCTTCTCCCATGGCGTCCTGGGGACACCGGGCTGGGCAAACACCTTGAAGCGGGTGCCTGAGTTTCCGTAGCCCCAGGAGGGCGTCTCGATGGTCTGGGCCTTGAGCGCGGCCTTCACTGCGTCCCGCACGACAGTCATTGGGCAACCTCAGAACCAGGGCCGCGCTGCACCGCGTCGGCGTTGTGAATTATTATGAATCGTTTCATCAATACCGAAGCATGTATCTGCGAAGGGGTCAAGAGAGTGCGAGTGATCTATGGTGAAAGGATTCATCCAGGATGACGTGGTGGCGACCTAGGATGGCGACCACACGGATTCGAGGCGAACGGACGGTCGGCAGTGGTGGGCATTAAGGACGTGGCGCGCCAGGCGGGCGTCTCCGTGGGGACGGTCTCCAACGTCCTGAACAGGCCCGAGCGCGTCTCCAGCGAGATCCGAGCCCGTGTCCACGCAGCGATCGACCTGCTGGGGTACGTCCGCAGCGAGTCGGCGCGGCAACTGCGGGCCGGCCGGAGCCGCATGCTCGGGCTGCTGGTCATGGACACCGTGAACCCCTTCTTCGCCGTCCTCGCCCAGGGCACCGAGCGGGTGGCCGTCGAAGCGGGCCTCGGTGTGATGGTGTGCAACAGTGCCGAGAGCGCTTCGGCCGAACAGGCCTATCTGTCGCTCTTCGTCGAGCAGCGCCTGCGTGGTGTCCTGTTCGCACCGGTCGCGTCCGACGGTGAACCGTGGGAGGCGCTGCGACGCGCGAACATCCCGTTCGTCATCGTCGACCGGGCGGTCGACGCGCAGACAGCCTGTTCGGTGGCCGCTGACGACGTCCTGGGAGGCATGCTCGCGGGCAGGCACCTGCTCGCCGCCGGCCATCGCCGTATCGCCTACGTGCGTGGCCCCGGTCATCTGCAGCAGGTCCGGGATCGTCGTGAGGGTCTTGTCCGCGCGGTGGAGGAGTCGGGGCTCGGCGCCGACGCGATCGTCGACATCCCGGCCGAGAAGCTGGACGTCGGCGCCGGCCGGGACGCCGGGGCCCGGCTCATCGGCCTCTCGCCCCGACCGACGGCCGTCTTCTGCGCGAACGACCTCCTGGCCCTGGGCGTCATGCAGACGGCCTTCGATGCGGGCGTGCGCGTCCCGGACGACCTTGCCATCGTCGGCTACGACGACATCGAGTTCGCGGAGGCGAGCCTTATCCCGTTGACCTCGGTGCGCCATCCGGCCGGGGAGATCGGCCGTCTAGCAGCACGGCTCCTGCTGCGGGAGCTCGAGCCGCCGGACCCGGAGCATGACCATCAGCACACCGGCATCGTGCTCCAGCCGGAGCTCGTCGTGCGCAGGTCCAGCATGCCGCGGTCCTGACCTGAGTCTGCCCCCGTGGCCCCGCCGCGTAGCGTCAGGGTGCCGCCGGCGCGGACGGGCTTGCGTCGCTGGGCGCGCCGGGTGAGGACGCGCATCACGTCGTCCCGCTACTCGCTGGGGAAGACGCCGCGCAGCTCGCTGTTGATCATCCGAGCGGTCGGCGCGAGGGCGGCATGCAGCCGTCTTCCCGCCTCGTCAGCGCCAGCAAGGTCCGCCGCCGGTCCGTAGCGTCCCGTGTGCGGCTGAGGTAGTTCTGCTCGATCAGCCTGCACGATGTGGTGTGCCGTCGACCTGCGACGTCAGCCGGGCGATTGTGCGCTGGCCGATCCCTTCTCTGCCTCGCACGGCGTTGAGCACGGCGAACTGCTGGGAGGTGACCGTCTCGGACACGTGTCGGCTCCACAGCGCGGTGTGTACCTGCTCAGCGCGCCGGACCAGGTGACCGGCGTAGCGGTCCAGTCGAGGGCTGCGGTCATCGTTGCCTCCTGCTCGGATGAACTCCCCGGGGTGGTCCCGGACCGTCACCTCTGGTCCGGGACCACCCGGTACGGGGAACGGGTGGGTCAGCCGCGGCGGCGTCCCGGACGGGACGCGTACGGCGTGGCCCGGGAGCCGTCCAGGCCCACTTCGAGCCTGCAGACCTTCTCGAGCTCGACGACGACACGGTCGCCGTCGACGAGCGGGCCGACCCCGGCCGGCGTGCCAGTCGCGATCACGTCGCCCGGATATGGGTATGCCCGTAGGCACCTCGCGTGCTCCCCTTGCGCACGGCCGTCGGCCACCGGGCGACTCGAAGAGAGGGAACGATCCACAGTCTTTGGCAGACTCCGTCATCCATCACCAACCAATGTGCGTCCTTCGCCTGGGTGCGCGTCCGGCTCGCGGCGCTCGACGACGTGGAGGAGCTGGGTGCGATCCTGACGGACTCCTGGTGTCAGGTGGCCACGCCGAGGCTCTCGGAGCAGCATCCCGAGCAGCGCGTGACAGAGGAACAGCCCGTATGCCTTGCGGCCCTGTTGCCCCATTCGCGACAGCTAACGCAGGGTCTGCCCATGTCCTTCTGGGGACGAGGGGCCATGACGCTCGCCGCCGTGACGAACCCGCGAACGTCGGTCAGAGGAGAAGCCGGCCCCTCACCCGGCCTGCCAACTGCGCCTGCAACAGCGATTTTGTGTGAATCCGGTCACAGTATTGACAGTGGATGGAGCGCGGACCTAAGTTCACGCCCACCCCATTGAAACGTTCCAGAGCGTCTTTGAACACCACTCCCTGACTGCATTGTCGCGGAGTTGAGAAGGGTGTACACATGCTCAGATTGGGTTTGAGCGAACGATCACGCAGCGGACGCCCGCAGTCGCGAGGTTCGGCCGCGGTGCGCCTGACCGCAACCACCGCAGCCCTCGCGTTGAGCCTGACCGCCTGCGGTTCCGGCGGGGACGATTCGTCGTCCGGGGAGACCGTGACCCTCACCCTGGAGGGCCCGAACCAATGGAGCGAGAGCGGTTCGTCGTTCGGTAAGCCGTGGGAGGACCTCGTCGCATCCTTCCAGAAGGCGGAGCCGAATATCAAGATCAAGACCGTCGTGCTGCCGCTGAACAGCTTCGCGCAGACGATCTCCACGCACCTCGCCGCCGGTACCGCACCAGAGTTGGTGTTCAGTCAGGTGCCCCACAAGCCGCACACGGTGCACGCCCTCGACGAGTACCTCGCGAAACCCAACCCCTACATCAGGTCCGGACTGGGTAGCGAGAAGTGGGCCGACGCCTTCCGCAAGCGCTACTACGGCCTCGAGAATCCGGCGCTCCGCAACGCTGAGGGCAAGCTTGAGTTCGTGCCCTTCAACCTGGCCGGGACCGGGTTGTTCTACAACAAGGAGGCGTTCGACAAGGCCGGACTGACGGGTCCGTTCAAGACCTTCGAGGACTTCATCGATGGGTGCGCCAAGCTGAAGGGGGTTGGCTTCACACCGCTCGCGATGGACCGGTCCGACCTGGGCCCCGATTGGACGATCACCGCGATCAGCGGGATGTTGCTCGACGCGCACGTCGATCGGCTCAACGTCTACACGGCGGACGGCGAGCCCGGAAAGGCGACGTCGGCGACGGGCGAACCCATCGTTACCAACAAGTCGCTCGCCAAGGCCGTGCTCTCCGGCGATCTGACGTTGAAGACGCCCGAGGCCGTCGAGTCGCTCCAGCTCCTCAAGAAGGTGTGGGACTCCTGCGTCGACAAGCAGTGGTCGGGCAACACCGAGGGGCTCAACGGTGCCGTGGTAGGACTGCGTGACTTCGCGGCCGGCAAGGCCGGCATGGCGTGGGGCGTCAACTTCGGTGTCACCTCCTTGCAGGACGTGAAGTTCGACTTCTCCAGCATGCCGTTCCCACAGATCACCAAGGAGTCCACGCCGCTCGCCAATGGCGCTCCGGCGAGGTTCGGGGCCGGTGTCGGCGGCACCAACTACATGATTCCGTCGACCGTCAAGGGCAAGAAGCTCGAAGCCGCTGTGAAGTTTCTGCAGTTCGTCAGTTCGCCGGAGAGCGTGCAGCCCTGGCTGAAGGCCACCGGTGGCATCCCCGCGGTCGAGGGCGCTTCCGGCGCCGACGAGACGAAGATGTTCGCCGAGGGCAGCTGGGGCGACCCCGTCCCCCTGGTCATGCCCATCGGGCCGCCGGGTGTGACCAGGCTCAGCCTCGTCGATGGATGGCTTCTGGAAACGAAGTCACTGCCGGAACAGCAGCGTTACCTCCAGGACCTGTGGATCAAGGGGCAACGCCAGGCCGTCAAGGACGGCGCGTGGGGGAACGAGCCTTGGGCGAAGTAAAGACCGGCGGAAACAGCGGGCGGGTGACTCGGCCGGTACAGGACGAGGCGCGACGCTCGGAAGGAGGAGTGATGGCGAGGGGCTGGAACCGCTTTCCCTGGTTTGCCTATCTGGCCCTCATACCCCTCTTCGCGACGCTGGCCGTGTTCGCCTACTACCCGGCGGCAAGCGGGATCTGGCACTCGTTCTACGAATGGCGGCCGGGCTTCGACTCGCCCTTCGTCGGGCTGGACAACTACAGGGCCATGCTGGACGACGACCTGTGGTGGCGGTCGTTCCGCAATCTCGGTGTCATCTTCGTCTTCGGTATCACCGTGGCGTGGGCGATTCCGCTGCTCGCGGCCGAGCTCATCATCAGCCTGAAGAGCAAGCGCGCGCAGTTCTTCTTCCGCACCGCCCTGATCGCGCCCATGGCGTTTCCCGGAGTCGTCACGGTCCTGCTCTGGGCAGCGATGTACGAACCCAACAACGGCGTCATCAATCGCGTACTGCGAGCCGTCGGACTTGACGCTCTGGCACAGAACTGGGTGGGCGATCCGCAGTTCGCGCTGCTGTCGCTGCTGTTCATCGGTTTCCCGTTCGTCGCCGGACTTCCGTTCCTGGTGTTTCTCACCACCCTGCAGAACGTCCCGGCCGAGGTGTTCGAGGCGGCCGCCCTCGACGGCTGCGGCCGGCTGCGGCGGCTCTTCGCGATCGACCTTCCGCTGATGGCGAGCCAGCTCAAACTGCTGGTGTTCCTGGCGACGATCAACGTTCTGCAATACGGCTTCGCGGCGTACCTGCTCACCGGAGGCGGACCCGACAACGCGACCGAGGTGCCGGTGCTCCGCATGCTCGGAGTGGCGTTCCAGGGCAGCGAGTGGGGTTATGCCGCCGCGCTGTCCACCACGCTGTTCGTCATGACGATCCTCCTGAGCATCATCATCGTGTTCGTCAGAAGAAAGGACCGGGCCGATGTCCGTCGACTCTGAGGTCCAGCTCCGCCTGCACAGCACCCCGGACCAGAGCGAACCGGGGCGGACCGGGGCAGGGCCAGCCACGTCGCGCGGACGTCGGCGCGGCAACCAGCTCGCGATCAAGGGCGTGCTCAGTGTCATCGCGTTCGTCGGGCTCTTCCCGTTCCTCTTCATGCTCATGACGTCACTGAAGACCAACCAGCAGTACTACGAGTCGTGGTGGATGCCCAGCCTGCCGTTCCACTTCGACAACTACGCCAGGGCCTGGGAGCAGATCCAGCCGTACCTGGTCACCTCAGTGGTCGTGGCAATCGCCTCCAGTGTCGGAGCGCTCGCGTTGTGCACGGTGGCGGCGTTCGTCTTCGCCCGTTACGAATTCTTCGGAAGGAACGTGCTCTTCGGCCTGGTCGCGGTGCTGCTCATGGTGCCGGGCATCTCCAGTCTGATCCCGATGTTCGTGCTCATGCGCGACATGGGGCTGCTCAACACCCGCATCGTGCTCGTCATCCCGCACCTCGTAGGCGGCGCGGTGCTCGGAACTCTGCTGATGAAGACGTTTGTCGAGCAGCTGCCGCAGGAGCTCTTCGACGCGGCGCGCGTGGACGGCGCCGGCGGGCTGCGGATGTTCGTCTCCATCATGGTTCCGTTGTCGCTCCCCGTAGTCGGAACCGTCGCGTTGGTGACCGTGATCGGCGTGTGGAACGACTTCTTCTGGCCCTTGCTCACCGTCACGGAGAACGATCTGCGCACCGTGTCGGCGGGTCTGCAGTTCTTCCAGACTCAGCACGCGACGGAATACGGTCCGCTGTTCGCGGGATATGCCATCGCGAGCATCCCGCTGCTGCTGCTCTTCGTGTTCCTGTCCAAGCATTTCCTCGCCGGAATGCAGGGCGGCCTTGCCGGCGGCGGCACCGGGAAGTAGACCCCGGCCTCGGCTCGTCAGACAGCCGAGTGGGCTGCGGAACTGTCCGCGACGCCCGGCTCGATGGGCCCCCTGTCCAGCCGGTCGAAGCCGCGGCGACGACCCGATCGAAGCCCGATGACTGACCAACAGCAGCGCACAGCCGACCGGGCAAGGGGAGGTGCCCGCACGCACCGAAGGTGTCGCGGCGTCGCGCGCGCCGAACGGCCACCCCCGCCGGCCTCGCGGCCAAGACAGCGCCAGCCAGCCTGAAACGAAAGGACCACACCATGGGCACCAACGGCATCGAACGAAGGCAATTCCTACAGTTCGGCGCTATGGGCACGGTCGCCGTGCTCGGCAGCGGCTTCTTCCGGGTCACACCGGCCGGTGCCGCGGAGCGCGCTGACACCGGGCCCTGGGAGTTCGATTCGGCTCGGGGCCTGTTCATCCAGCCGATCACCACCACCGGCACAGCCGTGGGGTGGGAATTCAACAAGGACGGCGACGCCGAAGGATGGACGGCGGCGAAAGGCCTGGCGCCGTTCGTCGTGCGCGGCGGCACACTCAGCACCAGCGTCACCGGCTTCGACCCCTACATGACCGCGCCGCCGTTGAACCTCAACGGCATCCGCGACCGCATCCTCCGGTTCCGGATGCGGGCGACCGCCGGTGAGAGCATCTCGGTCTACTTCGCCACCGACAAGTCCCCGACGCTCGGCGTTGACAAGCTGATCGAGATACCGATCAAGGCCGACGGCGCGTTCCACGAATACACGGTGGATCTCGCGGCGAAGAACGCGCTGTGGCAGCAGGGAACGGTGAAGGTGTTCCGCCTGGACCGGGAGCCGCCGGGCGCCGACGGCGCCCAGATCGAGTTCGACTACATCCGTATCGAACAACTCGGGGCCAGAATCGCGGTCGCCCCACTGATCGTACGGCCGGGCTCGGTACGCCCGGGCGAAGAGGTCACCCTGGCCGTCCAGCTGTCCAACGTCGGTGGCGAGCCGTCCACGGCCTTCCCCGCGAAGGTCACGCTGCCGAGCGGGGTGACCCTCGTCACCGGTGGCGCGACCCAGCAGGCTCCCGTCATCGCACCCGACGGCAAGGCTCAACTGCTGTGGACGGCGCGCCCGACGGTCGACGTACCCGGCGTGGCCACGTTCGACATGGAGGTACCCGGCAGTCGCCAGCAGTTGGGCGCGATCCTGCCCATCGTCTCGGTGCCGCCCCCGTCCGCACACTGGTGGCCCAGCGGTGTGCATGTCTTCCAGGACCAAGCAGGGCATGTGCACCTGCAGAACAAGAACGTCCGCGCGATGATCGTTCGCGGATCCGGAGGCTATACGCAGCTCCTCCTCGACGTCCGTACGGGCCAGGAGTGGAAGCGTATGGCGACGTCGCAGCCGCTCAGCTACCTCGTCGGTCCGGCAGCCGACGGCGTCCGGCTGATGCCGATCGTCCCGGACACCGCTCAACTGGCTGCTGACCACGTCATTTTGACGGGACAGGTGACGGACGCCGACGGCGTGCGATGGTCCTCGCAACTGCGGCTCGCTGTCAGGCCCGTCTCCGACGACGCCGGCTCAGCCGCACGCGCCGTCCAGGCCACGTACTCGATCACGCCCGATCGTCAGGCGAGACTGCTCGCCTTCGGCGGCCCCTCGCTCACCGCCGGCGAGGGCAGCTTCGGCAAGCCCAAACACATGGGGCTCTTCCCCGGGCTGGAATGGCTCGTCGCGGGAGAGAGATCGTCGAGCGCCCTCGATGTCTGGCCCCCGGACAACCTCCGTATCGCACCGCATCCGTTGAGGATCACGGTCCCGGTGATGGCGATCTCCGGCGGCGGGTCGACCGTGTCGGTCGCCTGGGACACGAACCAGCAGTGGGACGGCCAGAACCGGTACCCCAGCGCCCGCTTCGCCTCACCGAACTGGCTCGCCGGGCAGGCCAACCATCTGCTCTCGCTATTCGTCCCGGCCGTCCCCAACCCGGTCCCCGAGAACGCGCCATGGGCGACGACGCCCTATCCCGCCGCGGCCGGGCGGCCGCTGTCCGTCAAGGCCGATTTCATCGTCAACCCCTCCGACGACGTGCTCACCGCCGTCGAGGACTGGTACTCGCTGCATGGCGTCCCCGAGCCCGGCACGATGCCGTTCAGCTGGGAGGACGAACTCGCGCTCGTCCGGCACGCCTACCTCAGGTCCTTCTGGGATCCGCAGGTCAAGGGGTGGATGGCGTGGTCCGGTCAAAAGGCATTGCAATACGTGCCCTACGGGGTGAACCTGCACATCGCCGGACTGTTGACCACGGACGTTAACGAACGCACGGCCGCGTTCCAGCGGGTGCACGAATTCGTCGTCAGCGTCCTCACCAACAACGGTCGCAGCGCGCTCGGCAACACGGACGGCACGTACAGCGGCTGGTTCCACGCGCCGTTCTACCTCGGCAACCTCGAAGGCGCCATCACCGAGTTCGAGAAGAACAGGGACGCCAGAATCCGCACGCAACTGCCTTCCGGCGGCTGGGCCTTCAACCCCAAGGAGGCGGAGGACGAGATCCTGGGTGAACGCGGAACCGAGATCATGGGCGTCTCGACCGTCCACGCCCAGGGCCTTCTGCGCTATGCCCGGCTCACCGGAGACACCGTCGCCCATCAGGCGGGTATGCGGGCTCTCAACTTCATCGAACAGTTCAACGTGCCACGCGCCGTGGGTGTCTGGGAAATGCCCATCCACACGCCGACGCTGCTGGGCTCCGCGTACGGCATCGGTGCCTACACCGAGGCGTACCGGCTCACCGGCGAGACCCGCTACCTGAACCGGGCCGTCTACTGGGCGCGGACCGGACTGCCGTTCCTGTACGCGTGGTCGGCGCCCGACCGGCCGTACATGCCGTACGCGTCCATCTCCGACTACGGCGCGACGATGTTCACCATCCCGTGGTTCGGCCGACCGGTGCAGTGGGTGGGCCTGGTGTACGCCTACTTCCTGCTCAGTCTCCTCGACGCCTCCGCCGACCCGAACTGCACCAAGCCGTTCCACCTGCCGGGCGACATCGGCGGGTTCCCCTGGCGCCGGATAGCCGAGGCCATCGTGATCAGCGCGCTGCACCAGCAGCGGACCACCGAGCCGTACAAGGGCGGCTACCCGGACAGTTGGCTCCTGGTCCCGAACACGCCGGTGAAGGACTTCGACCTCAACCCCGACGACATCCTCAAACCCATGGTCATGCTTCTCGGCCACCCCGTCGACGTGCAGACCGCGCTGATCCATCCGAACACCCGGATCTCCACCGCCGCCGACGTGCTCGGCGCCGAGCGCACGTCATCGAGGCTGACCGCCAGGCTGGGGTTCTTCCCGGGGCAGGTGTCGCAGCTTCTCATCACCGGCATACCCACCCCGCGTTCGGTCCAGGTCGACGGTCGCAGTCTCGGCCCGGTCACCGACCTCGACGCCGCGCCGGAAGGGTTCAAGCACTTCGCGAACGGCACCACGTTCATCAAGATGCGCCACGCCCAGCAGTCGACGCTGACCATCGACTACTAGAGCGGGCGAACGAGACCCGAGCGTGGCCGGAGGTGAACGCGTCCCGACGGCACGCTCGCTCTCCCCAGGCGGCACCGCCGCTCCCCAGGCCGCCGTCGCTCTCCCCAGGCGACCGCCGCCTGGGACGCCCTACCCCTCCGGCCTTAAGGACCGGACGCGGAGTACCGAACCCTATGGGTCACCGTACGAGAAGGAGCACTGTGCCGAGCAGCAAGCTGGAGCTGGATCTGGTCCCCATCCCGCCGGGAACCGCGCAGACCGGGACGCTGATCCCGCAGGTCGACGCCCTGGCCGAGCGTTTCGGAGTGCACCCGTCCTGGTTCGACGGCGAACTGCCCGGCGCACGGGTCGAGCTGCCCGCGTACGACATCGGCCGCACGCCCGTCACCAACGAGCAGTGGGCGATCTTCGTCGCCGACGGCGGCGGCAGGGCACCCGAATGGTGGCAAGGCCCCACCCCGCCGCAGGACGTGGCCGACCACCCCGTCACGCACGTCAACCTGCACGACGCCCAGACCTTCGCCACCTGGGCCGGTGTGCGCCTGCCGTCGGCGGCGGAATGGGAGCGCGCCGCGCGGGCCGACGAACACCGCGTCTTCCCGTGGGGGGACGAGATGGAGCCGTCGCACGCCCACTACGACGCCGATGGGACCGCCCCGGTGGGATCGCTGCCGGCCGGAGCCAGCCCGTTCGGCGTCCTGGACCTGTCCGGCAACGTCGCCGAGTGGACCGCCGACCAACCCGACCCCGCGACCGCGATCGTCAAGGGCGGCAGCTGGGTGACGACGGTGCCAGCCAACCTGCGGGTGGCCGCGGTCGGGCAGTCGGGCTGGGCGCTGAACCGCACGGACTACATCGGCTTCCGCGTCGCGCGAAGCCGCTGAGGAGTGAAACGATGAAGTTCGAGCCCATCGCAGGGACCATGAGCGCCTGGCTGAGCGAGGTGCCCGCCTTTCCCGCTGCCCGCTTCTCGCTCGCTTTTCCGGAGGCCATCGGCGATGCCGCATCCGCCGTCTGGTACACGACGCTGGTGCCGAAGTGGGAGCAGCAGGAGGCCCGTAAATGGCGGGCCACCGGACGCCAACCCGGCGAGCTGGCCTACGAGATGACGGTCGACCTGTCCTTGGACGACGCCGTCGTGGTGTCGTACACCTTGCAGAACGAGAGCGACCGCCACTGGGAGAACGCACTGGCCTTCAACTGCCTGTCCTGCGGCGACGCCCGGGACGTCAGGGACCACGACTGCGAACGGCACTTCACCGGCATCGCCTGCGAACCCGTGCCCCTGCTCTCCGTTCCGCGACGGCACAGCACCCGACCCACCGTGCAGTTCTACTCGACCGCAGGCGCGCCCCCCGCGGCGGACCTGCCGTTCGTCTCCGCCTTCCACGCCACGCCCGATGTCGTCCTCGACCCGTGGGTGGCGGTGTGCAGCCGCGACGGCAGCCGGACCGTCGCCACCGTCGGCCGTCCGGCGGCGTTCCTGTTCCACAACATGGAGTACTCCTGCATCCACGCGGCCAGCGGCTTCGGGGCCATCGCGCCGGGAGGGTCCGCCACCGCAGGCAACGACATGTTCTTCCTCGACGCGCCGCTGGCCGACGCGCTGACCCGCATTCGCTCCTCGATGGAGGTGGGGGTATGAGACTCCCGGTGACGGGTCGCGGCGCCACCCGGGGACGGCGGCCGTGACGCGCCCCGAGCTCGACGTCGACGGGTCGCTTCTGCTGCTCAGTACCGCAGGCGTGGTGCACGCAGTCGACATCGCCGGTACAGCGCGGCAGGTCGCGTTCGGCCCGAGCCACCGGCTCGGCGCCGAGGAACTCAAGCAGGTGCGCAGCGGCCGGCTCGGCGCCGAGGTCGAGCTGCAGCTGGCCGGGGACGACCGCCCGCTCCCTCAGCACGGCACCCGGTGGACGGGCTGCGGCAGCACAGAGAGCACCACGGTCCAAAGCCACCGGGCCGAACGACTGCGGGACGGTGGCCTGCACGTGGTGCTCAGCTCGTCGGGCGACCAGGGTCTGGAGATGGACCTGCACTTCCTGGCGAGGCCAGGTTCCTCCTGCCTGACCCGCTGGACAAGCGTCCGCGCGACCGAGGTGCCGCTGACCGTCGACCACGTCAGCAGCGGCATGCTGCGCGGCCTGGCGGCGCACGGCGACTTCGACGCCCTGTGGCTGCACACCTACGACGGTGGCTGGTGCTGGGAGGGGACCCTGCGGTCGCGGCCGGTGACAGACATCGCGCTGTACCCGGAGTCCTGTATCAACGCCTGGTCGGTGGAGACGACCGGTTCCTGGTCGTCGAAGCACGTGCTGCCGTTCTACGTGCTGGAGGACCGCGCGGCGGGCATCTCGTACGGCATGCAGGTCGACGCCTCCGCCAGCTGGCGCATGGAGGTCGGCGCCGACTCCGGCACCGTCTACACGCAGGCCGGCGGCCCCAACTACGCAGGTGGACACTGGCGCCATGTGCTGGACAAGGGCTTGCAGTTGGAGACGGTGCCGGTCGTGGTCGGTGCCGTGGAGGGTGACCGCGCGGAGGCGGTCGACGCCTTTCACCGGCACCGCTGGCTGCACCAGGCACCGCGGGAACCACGTCGCGGCGTCGTCTACAACGAGTACCACGCGACGATGAACACGCTCGACGCCTCCACCGTCGCGGCCCAGACGGCCGCACTGACCGGCACAGGCGTCGAGACCTTCGTCCTGGACGCCGGGTGGTACTCACCCCATACGCCCGAAGGGGAGATCGCCACCTGGTGGACCCTGGCGGGGGACTGGACGCACGACGAGAGCCGCTTCCCCGCGGGCATGAAAGCCCTGGCGGGAAACCTGAACGACGCCGGGCTCGTACCGGGCATCTGGCTCGAACCCGAGGTCGCCGGGGTCGCCTCGCGCCTCGTGGCCGAGCACCCGGACTGGCTGCTGCAGCGCGACGGCCGGCTGCTGCTTGACGCGGGCCGGGCGTTCCTCGATCTGCGGCAGCCACAGGTCCGCGACCACCTGGCCGGCGTGCTGGACGGGCTCGTCGGCCACGGCTACGCGTACTTCAAGTTCGACTACAACACCGAGGTCCTACCGGGACCGGATGCGACGCCGCACGGACCGGGGCAAGGCGCGCTGGAGCTTGCCGCGGGCTGGCAGGCGGTGCTCGACGGGCTGCGCGCCCGGCATCCGCACGTCGTGCTGGAGAACTGCGCGAGCGGCGGCGGGCGTACGAGCTACGGCCTGCTGTCACGCACGCATCTCGGCAGCGTCAGCGATCACGGCCACTGGAACGGTGGCTGGCGCAGCTTCCCCAACGTGCTGCGTGCGGTGGTGGACGTACTGCACCCGTCGCAGGCCGTCAGCTGGGCCGTGCTCGAGCCGGACCTGAGCCTCGCCGAGACGCGATACCGACTGGTCACAGGGCTGCTCGGGCGCATGACTCTGAGTGGGCCCGTGGACCGCCTCGACGAGGACCAAAGGGCGCTGATGGTCGAGGCGGTGGCCTTCGCGAACGCCTCGGCCGACCTGCTCGCGAAGGCGTCGGTACGCCGGCACGGCCCCGAGCAGCCGCTGCATCGCACCGAGGCGCTGACGGCTCTGGAGGTCTTCTCCCCGGCCGGCTGCCTGCTCGGGGTGTGGCGGCAGGACACCGAGGACGACCGGCTGCAGGTGCGCCCGCACGGGCTGCGCGAAGGACAGCGCTACCACATCCAGACCTTCCCGGCGGGAGCGGCACCGCAGGAACTGGTGGGCGGCAGTGATCTCACCCTCCACCTTCCCGACCGGTTCGACGCCGTCGCCGTCGCCGTACGACCTGTCGACACGAACTCCCGGGAGGCGACATGACGCACCTGTGGACCAATGGCGCGCCTGAGATCGACGCGCACGTGGGCATCCGCGCGGTGGTCGACCTGCCGGAACAGCGCCGTCTGGTCGTGCGCTTCTCCGCCTCGTGGTGGGCGGTGTTGCACGTCGACGGCGAGGCCGTCGCCGAAGGACCGCCACGCGCCCCCGCCGACCACCCGGAGCACGTCGAGATGGCGCTCACCCTCGCTCCCGGTCCGCACGTGTTGGCGTTCCACGTCGTGCACCCGGGCGTGCCGACCGAACAGGCAGCGGTCGTGGCGCCGCACCTGTGGGTCGAGGTCGAGGGACACCCCGACCTCGACTGGCGGGCAGCGCCGCTGCAGGCGTTCCGGCCGAGGGTCCGCCGCGTCAACGACAACCTCGGTTTCGTCGAGTGGTGCGACATGCGCGAGCTGCCGGAGTGGACAGGCCCCGGCACCGCCGCCGACACGTGGGCGCCCGCCGTATCGGTGCCCGGCCTGCCGGTCCCCGCTCCCGACATGGGCCCACGGGTGTCCCTCACGCCCCTCACCGCCGTACGGGTGGCGCAGGGGGAGTTTGTCGAGCGCCTGCTGCTTCCCGAGGACGACCCGGCCGCCACGGTGTTCGCCCGGCAGTTGGCGCCGGACGGGCAGGTGCCCGCGCAGGGGGCGTGGGCGCGCTTCGACCTCGGCCGCGTCCGGCTCGGGCGCCCGAGTGTCGAGATCAGCGCGCCCCCGGGCGCCACCGTCGATCTGCTCTACAGCGAGGACCTCGTCGATGGCCGGGTCACGCCCTGGATCTCGATGAGCAACGGCCTGTCGGCGAACCTCGACCATTACGTCGCCGACTGCGGGCAGCAGCGGCTGGGGCCGGTGACTCCCCGTGCCGGGCGCTGGGTCGAGGTGCACGTGCTGACCGAGGGCTCGCCGGTCCATATCGGGGAGTTGCGCTTCGACGAGCGCAGCAGCGCCCCCGCCGAGCCGGTCGGCAGCCTGGCGACCGGCTCCCTCAGGCTCGATCGCATCTGGCAGGTCGGCGTCGACACGCTGCGGGCCTGCTCCGAGGACGCCCTGGTCGACTGCCCGGTCCGCGAGCGCGGCCAGTGGCTGGGCGATGCCGTGGTCGGCATGGAGATCGTCGCCGTCTCGCACGGGGATCTGCGGATCGTGGAGCGCTCGCTGCGGATGGCGGGCGGCTGCGCCGATGACGACGGGTTCGTGGCCGGTCAAGGGCCCGGCGCCGTCCGGCACCTCGCGTCGTACTCCGCTCTGTGGCCGGGGGCGGTGCTGCGGCATGCCGCGCTCGCCGGCAGCCGTAAGCTGCTCAACGAGCTGGCACCGGCCGCGGCACGCAACGCGGCGGCGTTCTGCGCCCGCCTCGGTCCCAAGGGGATTGAGGGGCCTCTGCCGTGGCCGTTCGTGGACTGGGGCGCCGCCGATGACGGCCTCTCGATCTCGCTGCTGGCCCTCGACGGACTGGACGCCTCAGCCCGCTGGCTGCGCGAGGTGGGACACAGCGCCACCGCGGCCGTCGACGATGCCGCCGCGGCGCTGCGCGAGACGCTGACTCTTCGCACGTCCGCCCAACCGCTCGGCTACCACGCGGCGTCCCTGGCGCTCCGCGCCGGAGTCCTGCCGTCGAGCGCCGAGCCGGCCGCCGTGCAGCAGGTGCTCGACCACCTCGACTCCTGCTTCCCCCTCGACGCCACCGGACCACGGCTGTCCAGCCACCTCGCCACAGGCGAGCGCTTCGTGACGCCGTACTTCCTGCACTTCTCGCTCATCGAGCTGGCCCGTCGTGGCCGGGCGCATGAGGTGCTCGAACGGATCGAGGAGCTCTACGGCTGGCTGCTCGACCAGGGAGCCACGACATGGTGGGAGAACTTCGACCCCCGGTGGAGCCGGTGCCACCAGTGGTCCGGAACTCCGACGTGGCTGCTGTCGCGGATGCTGCTCGGACTGTGGGTGGAGCCCGACGGCGGGCTGCGCCTTGAGGTACTCGCCGGCGAGCGGACGGGGGCGTCCGGTCAACTGCCGCTTCCCGGCAGGGGAGTGGTGGAGGTGTTGTGGCGGCGGGACGGCAAGACGATACGCTGGTCGGCTCGCTCCACCGCGCATGTGGAGCTGCGCCAGGGCGATCTCGTGCACACGCTGGAGCCCGGCGCGCAGCTGAACCTCGTCCTGCCGATGTGACCCTCCGTCTCACAAGTCCGCGGCGCCGTGCGCCTGGGCGATGACATCGGACGCACGGTTGCTGGACAATTTACTCATGGTCAGTGGGGCGCCGTTCCCGGTCGTGAGCCAGGCGAACATGTACCAGTTCCCGCCCGGCCGGCGGCTGCGGCACGCGCGGGTCGAGTCACGCATGGTCCTCCTGTGCCGGAGAGGAGGCGGCCAGGTCTGGGTCAACGGACAGCGACATGTGATGGGGGCTGGAGTGCTTCTCATCCTGCCGTGGGGTCGGTCGATCCGGTATGCCGCCGACGTGCTGGACCCGTTCCTGCTCGTCGGCACGCATCTCATACCCGAGCACGACCCCGGCCACCGGGTGGTGGCCGATGTTCCGCACGACCGCGATCACCCGCTCACGGCATGCGGGTGGCGGCGCGACGGCTCGATCCTTTCCGGCGGCTCGGTCGTGGTCTCCTCCGCCGAGGAACGCCCGCGGTTGGTGGATGTCTCCTTGTACGCGGTCGAGGTGTTCCGGCGGGGCGTGCCGGACGAAGGGCTGATGCGGGCGCTCGGGACGCTGGTCCTCCATGAGCTGTCGGAGTCGCTCGGAGCGGCCGGGCCCTTGTACGGGGCGCTCGTCCCGGACGATCTGCGTCGCGTGCTGCAGTACGTCGACCAGGAGCTGCACCATCAGCTCACGATCGGCGAGCTGGCCGGCGTGGCGGGCTGTGGCGTCGCGACGCTCGCGCGTCGGTTCCGCCGGCACCTCGACACCTCGCCGATGGGCTGGGTCGCCGCACGGCGGATCGCCCGGGCACAGGAGCTGCTGCGCACGACCGGCCTCACGGTCAGTCAGGTCGCCCGGCGGTGCGGCGTGGCCGACCCGTACTACTTCTCCCGCCTGTTCAGGCAGCACGTCGGTCGGTCACCACGGGAGTGGCGAAGCGCCCAGCACGTCCTGTGACCGGCTCCGGTCCCGAGCCTTCCACCACCCACGGCCGAGACGGAATGCGCGACGGCGCCGGCTCGGCCGAGGTCGTGCTGGTCCGGTGGGCCGACGGCAGGGCCGGTGACCGGGAAGGCATGGATGCTTCAGCGGGCCACGCGGCGGGAAGGGGCCGCCTCAACAGGGCCGCGTCCTACGGTCATTCGGGCCAAGGCCCCGCAGCGGCCGACGTCAGCGGAGGGAAAAGTTCGCCGTCGAGGCGGTCGCCGGGCAGGAGGCCGACGCCGTCCGTGACCGGGTGCGGACGGCCGTCGTAGACCGTGTCGGCGTCCATATAGATCACGACGTGCGCGAGCCGTGCCGCGTCCGTGCGGTTGGGCAGGGCCATGTGCCCGGTGAAGCTGTTGTGGAAGGTGATGTCCCCCGCGCGCAGCGGGACGGTGACCCGCTCGCTCCACCGCAGGTCGGGGTCGATCTCAAACAAGTCCCCCTCCTTGTGCAGGTCCTGGGGCCGCAGCCCCGTGTGGGTATGGGAGCCGGGCAGGAAGGTCATGCAGCCGCGCTCGGCCGGTACGTCGACCAGCGCGACCCAGGCGGACAGCGCGTGCCGGCAGGCCCGGTGCGGCCAGTACGGGTGGTCCTGGTGGAACTCGGTCGCGGTCTCGTGGTGCGGCGGCTTGACGAGCACCTGGTCGTGCCACAGACGCAGGGGCACACCGGCCAGCTGATGCGCCAACGCCGAGAGCTTCGGGTGAAGGGTGAGCGCGCGCAACGCCGCGCTTGCGCGCCAGACGTTGACGTACTGCCTGAAGGCCCGCATCTCCGGGCCGGTCGACGATGCGCCGGGCAGTTCGGCGGCGGCACGGGCGTAGTCGGCGGCCTCGGCCGCCGAGAGGACTCCGGGCACTCGCACGAAACCGTGCCGCCGGTAGTGCTCCACGCTCTCTTCGGAAAGCTCCATCGTGCTCCTCAAAATCATCGGCCCCTACAGGGGGTCTCAGCGATACCCCTCATGCTGGTCGTCCCGGTGGCAGTGGGGCTAGCCAACGACTCGCAGGAGGTAGCACGATACTGATGTGCCGCACCAAGACACGCAGTTCGACGACCTGTTGCATGGCATCTGCCTGTTCCCCGCCCGGGTTCCGGTGCACACTGGCCGGCACCGGCTGACCGGCAACGTGCCCGGACACAGCCACGACTTCTTGGAGATCGCCCTCGTCGTCTCCGGGCGGGGGCGGCACCTGACCGCGGCCGGGGGCCGGCCGCTCGCCGCAGGGGACGTCATCGTGCTCCGGCCGGGGCCTTGGCACAGCTACGTGGACTGCACCGGTCTCACTGTGGTCAACTGCTGCTTCGCGGCCGAGCTGCTCCGCGCTGACCTCGCCTGGATCCGCACCGAACCGGCCGTCAACCACCTGCTATGGGGCGCGCCGGGAAACGCCGGGGTCTTCGGGTTCCGGCTCGATGCGGAACACCACACGCGGTGCCTGTCGCTCCTCGGTGAACTGGCCGCGGCGGCCGGGCACGACGGCCCGGTCCACAGAATCGGTGTCCTCGGCCGCCTCGCGGTCTTCCTCGACGCTCTCGCCGCGGCGGCACCGCAGGCACCCGCCTTTCCCGCCCAGGCGGACGGACCCTCGGCCCACCCGCTCGTACTCGGCGCCGTACGGCTGCTCGAGTCCGATCTCGCACAGGCCTGGACCCCGGCCCGGCTCGCCGCCGAACTCGCGGTCAGCACAGGCCACCTCACCCGGATGTTCACCAGCCACATCGGGCTCTCGCCGATGGCCTACCTCGCCCGCGCGCGGGCGGAGAGCGCGGCGGCGCTGCTGCGGGGCACCACACAGCCCATGGCGCGCGTCGGTGCCGCAGTCGGCTGGCCCGACCCGAACTACTTCTCCCGCCGGTTCCGGACGCACTACGGCCTCAGCCCGACCGCCTACCGCGCGGCGAGAGATGACGCGGGATGACGGGATGAGACGCGCGCTACACCGCTGCGGTGCCGGGGCCGTCGCGACGCTCATCGAGCGAGTTGTCCGGTACTGAACAGGTGACAGCCCGAACCGGCGGCGAAGACCGCGCAGCCGTCGTCCATCCGCAGGAACTCCGTGCCGCCGGCACTGACATCCGCCGCGGCACGGGCGGGGACCCATACCTCGGCGGCGGTGCCCACCGGCAGGCCGAGACGAAGAGTGAAGCCGCCGCCGCCCGCCTCCCAGCGGGTGGTGACCGGGCCGTAGAGCGAGTCGAAGCGGGCGCGCGCCGCCGTCACCGCACCGCCGGGGCGGGGGCGGATGACCAGGCGCCGGAAGCCGGGCGCGGCGGGTGCTATACCGGCGATCGTGGCGTACATCCACGCGCCGACCGCGCCGTAGGCGTAGTGGTTGAAGGAGTTCATCCCCGCGTCCTGGAAGCCGCCGTCCTGCCTTACGGAGTCCCAGTGCTCCCACATGGTTGTGGCGCCGCGGGCGATCTGGTAGCCCCAGCCGGGGAACGACTCCTGGAGCAGCAGCCGATACGCCACGTCCGTGCGCCCTGCGGCAGTGAGGGCTCCGAGCAGCTGCGGCGTGCCGAGGAAGCCCGTCGACAGGTGCCCGTCCCGCGCCTCGATCAGCTCCACCAGGCGGTCCGCGGCCCGGCCACGCTCCGGCTCTGGCAACAGATCCATGGACAGGGCGAGTACGTACGCGGTCTGGGTGTCACCCTTGATACGGGCGCCGTCCTGCGAGACATAGGCCGCGCAAAAGGCGCCGCGGACGGCGGCGGAGAGCCTCTCATAGACGGCTGGGTCGTCACCGAGAGCCCGCGCCATGCGGGCAACCAGGTGGACGCTGTGGGCGAAGAAGGCGGTGGCGAGGACGTCCTTGGGCGTCTCGTCGCGAATGTTGAGCCAGTCACCGTAGCCCGTGGCGGGACGCAGGTAGCCGTCGCTGTGCTGGTGCAGGTAGTCCAGCCAGCGCTTGGCCGGCTCCCATGCCTCCTTGAGGACCCGGGTGTCCCCGTACGCCTGGTACAGCGCCCACGGCACGGAGACGCCGGCATCGCCCCAGCCCGCCGTGCCCGCACCCAGCATGCCGATCTGCGGCGCCACATCGGGGAACGCGCCGTCCGTCCGCTGGGCGTCGTACAGGTCCCGCAGCCACTTGGTGAGGAAGCGCGCCGACCCCATGACGTAGGCCGCGGTGGGGGCGAAGACGCTGATGTCCCCGGACCAGCCGAGCCGCTCGTCGCGGGCCGGGGTGTCGGTGGGGACCGACAGGAAGTTTCCACGCTGGCCCCAGGTAATGTTGGAGTGCAACTGGTTGAGCATCGGTACGTCGGTCTCGAAGTCCATGGTGAACGGGGCCGAGGTGTGCATGACCCGGCCGGTCACCGCGTCCAGGGGCGGCACCCCGGGGTAGCCGGTCACCTCTATGTAGCGGAAGCCGTGGAACGTGAAGCGCGGCTCGTAGACCTCCACCGAGCCGCCTTTGAGGGTGTAGGTGTCGATGGCCCGGGCCGACCGCAGGTTGGCGGTGTGGAGCGTGCCGTCCGGGTTGAGTGCCTCCGCGTGGCGCAGCCGCACCACCGTGCCCGCCGCGCCGGAAACCTGCAACCGCACCGAACCGACCATGTTCTGGCCCAGATCGAAGACGAAGACCCCTGGAACGACTTCGGTGACCTGCCGGGCGGGGAGCTCGCCCGCCACTCGGACCGGGGCATCGGCCTGGGCCACGATCGCGGGTGGTGTGGTGACAGCCGCAGATTCCGCCGGCTGCCATCCGGAGTCGTCGAAGCCGGGCTGGGTCCAGCCGTCCGTCTCCCGCCGGGCGTCGTAGTCCTCGCCCCCGATCAGGTCCGCGGAGACCAGCGGGCCCGCCGCCGCCCGCCACGCCTGGTCCGACACGATCCGCTCGGATGAGCCGTCGGTATACGTCACCTCCAACTGCGCCAGCAACGACGGGCGTTCGCCGTAGTGGTGCCGACCGAAGGAGGCGATGGTGCCCGCGTACCAGCCGTCCGCCAGGTGGAAGCCGAGCGTGTTGGCCGCGCCGCCGCGCAGCAAGTCGGCGACGTCATAGGTCTGGTACTGCACCCGCTTGCGGTAGTCGGTCCAGCCCGGGGCCAGCTCGTCGGCGCCGACGCGGCGGCCGTTGAGGTGCGCCTCGTACAGGCCGAGGGCGGTGGCATACAGACGGGCGCAGGCGATTCGTTTCGCGGGGAGGCGGAACTCGCGCCGCAGCTGGAAGGCGGGGGATGCGGCGGGGGCCACCGCCCCTCGCGGGGCCACACCCCAGGGGGCCCACTCGTCGGCGGGCGCCCAGGCGCTGTCGTCGAAGTCGGGGCCTGACCAGTCACCCGCAGGTTCGCTACCGGTGGTCTTCCACGTACGGCATGTCCGCACGTGGCGTACTGCGTCGGCGGTGGTGAACTTCAGCGCTCCGAGGAGGCTGGCCTCCCCGGAGCGGGTGCTGCTCGTGTCGACGCGGACTGCTACGGCGGTGCGTCCCGGCCGCAGCTGGGCGGTGACCTCGGCCACGGCTGGACGGCGCCAGTTCTCCGCGGTGGGATCGGCGACCGTGTGCAGGACCTGGGTGCCGCCGACGTAGGCGGCCAGGCCGCCGTCGGCGGCCAGCACCATACAGGCCCGGCGGACACCTGCCGGTACGTCGACGACGACGCGGAACCAGCGGATCGCGGCTGAGGTTCCGGTCTCTGCCAGGCCCCGCGCGCTGCTGTCCGCCAGGCGTATCCACTGGGCCCCTGCCAGGCTCGGCACCCCTGGCAGTGGGGCCGCTGCCGCCGCGTCCACGAGGGCTGCTGGGGCGGCGATCCAGCGGCCGGTCCAGTCCGAGCCGTCCATGAGTCCGGTCTCCCACCAGGAGGGCCCGCTCCATTCGCTTGCCACACCGTCCGCGTCCCAGACCCGCACCGACCAGTGGTATCGGGTGCGGGGGGCAAGCGCGGGACCGGCGTAGGGAACCAGCACCGACTGGTCGGATGCCACCCGTGAACTGTCCCAGATATCAGGGTTGTTGAGCCTGTCGGCGCTGGTAGCGACGTGTATCCGGTAGGCGCTCTGCGCCTGATCCGGTCGGTCGGAGAGCAGCTGCCAGCTCAGCCGCGGCCGTTCCGTATCGAGCCCGAGAGGGCATTTGGTGTACTCGACGGTGGGCTTGACGACGTGCAGAACCCCCACGGGAGTGCCCCTCTCGGACGGCATCGCCGATAGCACGGATAGTGAATCGTTTCAAGCAGGCTAGGAGGGCGCGCTGCGACGCGTCAACCCCGGCGAGCCCCGAAGTGCTCGAGCGGCCGCTCATCCGGAAAGCCGTCACAGACAGTGGAGTTGACGCGACCGGAGCTTCCTCGGCCGGAGCCGGCAGGGGTTGCAGCGGAGCGAGGCTGAGGACGCCTGCGGCCTCCGGAGCCGCGGCCTGCCGGCCGGTGCGTCACGCTCGGGGCGGCCGGTGAGCTGTGGCGCGGCCCAGAGCCGAGAGCGCTGATCAGATCGTCCATGAACGGAGCGTTTTCCACATGGCGTGGCGAGGAGGCGAGCTCCTAGCCTGTGGGCCATGAGCGAAACCTTGTCTTCGGTTCCGGTGAAGGTCCAAGCCGCTGATCTGGCGCCATTCGAGGAATCCACAGATCTCCTCGGACGCCGCGACGAGTTGCGAGCCCGAGCCAAGCGCGACGGGTATCTGTTCTTCCGTGGACTGCTCGATCCGGAGCCGATTCTGCAGCTACGCTCCAAAGTCCTCGACATACTGTCGGAGCATGGACTACGGGCACCGGATGCCGATCCGCTCGACGGGAAACTGGATCTCGCCGGGCTCAACCAGCTGCCCGCCGACCAGATGCGGGTCGATATCGGCGTCACCGCGGAGCTCTATGCCGCCATGCAGAGGCTGCCCGAGCTGCACCGGCTGCCGCACCAGCCGACGCTCCTGGACCTCTATCGCAAGCTCTTCGGCACCGACGACGTGTTTGTCCATCCCCGTCACATCATGCGCGCCATGACGGCGCACCCGTCGACTGGCGCGACCCCACCCCATCAGGACTTCCCGCTCGTTCAGGGCAGTACCGAAACGTGGACCTGCTGGTTTCCCATCGGGGACTGTAGTCTTGCGAGCGGTCCGCTCGTCATCCTGCGTGGCTCCCACCGGCAGGGCCGCCTGCCGGTGGGGACCGGGGACAGTGACGGCTACTGGACCAACTGGGGTGCGCAGCTGTGCGCGCATGAGACCAACTGGGTCGGCGGCGATTTCGCCGTGGGCGACGTCGTGACATTTCCCAGCCTCACGGTCCACCAGTCGTTGCCCGCCGTGGTCCGCGACGAGGTCCGCATCTCCATGGACGTCCGCTACCAGCGCGGCGACGACGTGATCGAAGCCCGCTCACTGACGAACCATGCGGAGCGTCCCTGGGACGAGATCTACCAGGGATGGTCAAGCGAAAACGCGGACTTGATGCACTACTGGAACCCGCATCGGCTCTCGTACATCCCGTGGGACGAATCGCTTCTCGAGCCGGGCACCCGCAGAATCTGCTGACCAAAAGCCCTGGTTGGAGTTGGCCGCTCCGCCCGACTGTTGCTCGGGGGGGTCACTCCCCACGCCTTCGCGGTTTGCCCGCGCCGGTGCTGGAGGTGCAGGGGGCCAGAGGGCTGCGACGCGGGAAGCCCTCCGCCGCGTACGCGGGCTGTCATCCGCCGACGCAGAGGCCACTCAACAGGCCGATCCTCGCGAGGACATCATCGAGTTACCGTGATCTCACAGGTCACGCTCGGCAAGAGAGGGACCGCCATGTGCTGCGACGACGAGCTGCCCCCCGCGGTCGGCGAGGCGATGGCGCGCTACCGCGCGCTGCTCGCCGAATCTCCGCTGGACTGGGGGGCCGAAGCGCCCGACGTCATGTTGGACGTCCTTGACCTGGCCCGCCGCTGGGGTGTGCCGGCGCTCGGCACGGTCCTCGCCGCCATGGGGGAGGAACGCCGCGTCGACCGCGCCGCCGCTCTCCGGCTGCTGGTGACCGCGGACGCGCCGCTGCCTCCCGGTGTCGTCGTCGTCGACGTCCTGACCGGGACCGTGCGGTACGGCGAACCGCTGCACGTGCTTGACGGCTCCCGCGGCCCCGCGACCTGGTGCCCCGGAGGTGTGCTGGTGGTCGTCGTGAACGACACGCCCCATGCGGTCGATGTCAGGGGCGCGGCCGGTGCGTGGACGGTGGCCGCCGGTGCGGTCGGCCGGATGGAGCTGGCGCCGGGGCTCGGGTCGCTGCGCGCCGGTACGGTGACGGTCGACCTGTCGGCCGCCGTGCGCCGCGTGCCTCCGGCCGTGCTGGAGCTCTCGGCCCCCACGCCCGTCCGATGGAGCGTCGTCGACGCGGCGGGGCAGCCGTGGGCGCCCACCGGAGGCCGACTGAAGTACGACGTCCACGACCGGCCGTTCTTCCACGCGCAGGAAGCGACGCTCGAGGTGCCGGCCGGTGTGGTGCGGGTGACGGCGGCGCGGGGTGCGCAGTACACCTCGGTCTCGGAGCGGGCCGAGCTGCACGCTGGCGGCACGACACGGCTACACCTCGAGCCGGAGCGCTGGTGGGACGGCGACGGCGGCGGCTGGACCGGCGCGGACCTGCACGTGCACGCGAACTACTCGGGTGACCAGGTGGTCTCGCTGCACGACGCGGTCCTCATGCAGCAGGGCGAGGGGCTGGATCTGATGGGACTGGTCGCCGGCAACTGGCACGGCGACGAGATCTACGACCAGGCGCTCGTGGAGAGCCGGCTGGGCCGTCCGCTGCGGCACGAGCACGGCACGACGGCCTTCGGGGTCGAGTTCCGCAACGACCTGCTGGGCCACTTCCACGCCACGGGCGGGCACACCTCACCCGCTCGCTGGGCGACGGGGCACGAGGGCAGCTCGCACCCTTGGGACTGGCCCGCGAACGCGCAGACGGCAGCCGAGCTGCGGGCGGGAGGCGCGGTCATCGGCTACTGCCACCCCGTGGTCCGCCCGTTCCCCCCGGATGCCGAGTCGGCGCCGGATCACCTCTTCGACTGGGTGATCCGGTCGGTGGAGGCGCGGGAACTGGTGGTGGACGCCGCGCTTGGCCTGGTCGACAGCATCGACCTGCTGTTCTCGGTCGACCCCTCCGGCCCGGCCGAGCTCTGGTACCGCCTGCTGGGCTGCGGGCTGCGGCTCGCGCCGACGGCCGGGACCGACGCCTTTCTGTCCTTCAGCCGGGCCGGTGCCTTCTCCGGCCCGCCGGGCTCCGGGCGGGTCTACGCGTGGACCGGGGGCGACCACGACCCGGAGGCGTTCAGCCGCGCTCTGCGCAGCGGCCCCGTCGTCGTCACGAACGGTCCTTGGGTCCGGCTGCGGGTGGACGGACAGGACGAGGGTAGCCGGATCGACGGCGCGGCCGGGCGGAGCGTTCACCTGTCGGCAGCCGCGTACGGGCCCCAGGCACGCCGGCTTGAAGTGGTCACGGCAGGCGGGCGTGTGCTCAGCTCCGCCGAAGGCGACGGGCCGCTCGCGGTGTCGCTCGACCTGGAGGTGCAGGAGCCGACCTGGGTGGCGGCGCGCTGTACTGGCGGAGCGCACCCCGACGTGCTGGCCGAGCGGGCGTGGTCGCACACCGGTGCCACGTGGCTGGACGTGGACCGAGCCGGCGTACGGCGCGAGCCCGACCTCGCCTTCTGCCGTCGGTGGCTCGACCTGCTGGCGGACTTCGTGCAGAAGCACGGCCGGTTCCACGACGACCAGCAGCGGATCGACTTGCTAGCCGCTGTCGACGCCGCCCGCCCCTTCTACGCCGCCGGTACCGAGGTTGCGAGCGAGGTGACCGCTACGCCGGTCGACCTGCGCGACTGGCCTTGATCGTCAGCGTTCGGCGAGCGGGAGGCCGCGCCCCCGGAAATGATTCGGAGGGGCCCCGAAGGGCCGCCGCTGAACTGCTTTTCGCCGCCGGGACGACAGGATTTGAACCTGCGACACCCCTTGACCCCCAGTCAAGTGCGCTACCAAGCTCCGAACACCAGGGGCCCTGTCCTCTTGCATGGCTACGGCAGAATCACCCACCCCGACCGCCACTGTCGTCCACACTCAAGATTGAAAGTAGCCGGTGGGGTGGACGAGTCCGGTTTCGTACGCGAAGACGGCTGCCTGGGTGCGGTCGCGAAGGGCGAGTTTGTCGAGGAGCCGGCTGACGTGGGTTTTGACGGTCTGTTCGGCCACGGCGAGGTGGGTGGCGATTTCGGCGTTGGAGAGGCCTTGCGCGATCAGGGCGAGTACCTCGGTTTCGCGTTCGGTCAGGTTGGCGGCGCGTTGTTTCGTCGGGGCTTGGGGGGTGTGGGTGCGGGTGAACTCGGCCATGAGGCGTTTGGTGATGTTGGGGGCGAGGAGGGCGTCGCCGGCGGCCACGATGCGGACGGCTTCGGCGAGCTGTTGTGCGGAGGCGTCTTTGAGGAGGAATCCGCTGGCGCCGGCGCGTAGGGCTTCGTAGGCGTATTCGTCGAGGTCGAAGGTGGTCAGGACGAGGACCTTCGTGTCGCAGGTGGGATCGGCGGGGGTGGCATCGATGTCGCCGACGCCTGGCATGCGGATGTCCATCAGGACGACGCCGGGTGTCAGTTCGCCGGCCTTGGTGACAGCGTCGAGGCCGTCGACGGCCTGGCCGACGACGTCGAAGTCCGGTTCGGCACCAGGAGCACGGTGAAGCCCTGGCGGACCATCATCTGGTCGTCTGCGATCAGTACGCGGATCGGGGTCATGCGCGTGGTCCTGTCGGGGGGTCGGTGTCGTCGGGCGGGGTGAGCAGCGCATTCAGGGGCAGGTGGGCGGTGATCTGGTAGCCGCCGTCGGGGGTCGGGCCTGTGGTGAGTTGACCGCTGAGCATGGTCACCCGCTCGCGCATGCCCAGCAGGCCGTGCCCGGAGCCGGGGGAGGGGGCAGCTCGGTGGGCGGGTGCGGTGTTCGTGACGTCGATCTCCAAGCCTTGCGGGGTGTGGTGGAGGTCGAGGCGGACGTCGGAGCCGGGGGCGTGGCGCAGGCAGTTGCTGAGTGCTTCTTGCACGATGCGGTACGCGGACAGTTCGGCGCCGGGTGCGAGCGGTCGCGGGGGCAGGCCCGTCACCTTTGTGGTGACCATGAGGCCGGCTCCGCGGACGTTGTCGACCAGGGTTTCCAGGTCGGCCAGGGTGGGCTGGGGGGTGTGCGGGTCGGGGGCGTCTTCGGAGCGCAACACACCCAGGACACGGCGTAGTTCGGTCAGCGCGTCCAGAGCGTTGGTCCGGATGCCGGCCAGGTTCTCCTTGAGTTCCGACGGGCTGTCCATGAGGTGGGGGGCTACCTGCGCCTGGATGGAGATGACGGACATGTGGTGGGCCACCACGTCGTGCAGTTCGCGGGCGATGCGGCCCCGCTCCTCGAGCAGGGTGCGCTGGGCGCGCTCCTCGGCGGTCAGGCCGCTTTGTGTTTCCAGCCTCGTCTGGGCTTCGCGTCGCCCGCGCATGGTGATGCCGAGTAGGACGACCAGGCAGAACAGGACGAGGGCGAGCACGGTGGTGGAATGGTGCGCGTTTCCACCGCCGGCAGCCAGTTCGACAGTTCCGGGCAGCAGGATGGACAGCACCAGGGCCTCGAACGCTGGCCGGGTGGGGACGCGCAGCGCGAGCAGCAGGAGGATTGCGGCGTGGGCGCACAGCCCGGGGAAGGTGAAGGGCCAGGGGGTGTTCCACTCCAGGTGCGGGGCACTGGCAGCTGCGGCGATCACGATTCCCGCCAGGGACAACCACCAGGCGGGCAGGGGCCGGGCCAGGGCGAGAAGCAGCGCGCCGCCTTGGAGCAGGGCGAGGGGGATGCCGTATCCCAGGCCGAGTCCGTTGCGGTGGCCCAGCTGGTCGCTGTCGGCGATGACCACGACGACGGAGGCCGCGGCGACAAGGACGTGGGGCAGCCGGTTCAGCCGCCGGGGCAGGTTCAAAGGCGGCAGGGGGCCCGCACGGAGCGTCAGCAGGTCCTCGCGCGCACAGCGCGTCATCACGCGCAAGGCGCTCGCCGCCTTGGCCGGGTATCGGGGGTCAGTCATGTCGCTTCCGGGAGGATCGGTTCGGATCGCGGGTGCCGGATCGGACGGCATCCGCGGTGAGGGGCGGGTGCGGATGGTCGGGGGAGACGTGGAGGTCGGCCGGGGCCGGTGTTCGCAGTCACGGAAGGCCAACCAGCACATCGGAAGCCCGGCGGCGAACACCGGCAGCCACGCAATCCGCGCCGCTATCCACCCCAGGCCGTCGGGCGTGGTGTGCAAAGCGGGCACAGGCGTTCCCCACAGAGGCGCGGCAGCGGTGACGGCCATCATCGCGGCCTCGGGCCACAGGAAGACGGTCATGGCCGACAGGTTGGCCACTGCCACCACCGCCCAGTCTGCCGCCGCACCAGCCCAGAGCAACGGGCACTGGGGCCGGACACTGGGCCGGGCGGCAGTCAGACGGGAACCACCACGGCGGCCGTCACCATGGCGGCGAGCACGCTGCGGCAAAGCGTCCGGCACGGCGTGTCATGAAAGTCCTCATTCGTTGCAGCAACGGGGGCTGGAACCGAAGCTACGGACCGCAGCCGGTAGCCGGCATCACCCGCCAGAGCTGCTTCGCCGCGTAGCTCTGAAGTATGACGCCCACGCCGGCCCCGCGCTCTCCCCCGGCCGCAGTGCAGCACAGCGCCGCGGCCGACCAGCCACAGCTCCACCCGTACAGCGACGACGATTGACCTCAGGAGGGGGGTCTTGTGGCGTGCAGGGTGCGTGTGGCCGCGGCCCGAAGGTGGTCGATGACTGCGGGGTCCGCGTCGAGGGTGTAGTCGGCGTCGAGGGTGGTGAGGGTCTGGGCGATGCGGGGCAGGGAGTTGTCGGAGCAGTCGAGGGTGCAGGTGCTCTCGTCCACGGGGCGGATACGGGAGGCCATGGCCCAGGTCCGGGCGCGGACCTTGTCGGCGGGGGCGTGCACGGTGGCGACGGCGCGGTAGCGGACGGGGGCCGTGGCGATCTTCGCCGCCACGTAGGCGGCCGGGTCGGGTCCGGGGTGGGGCAGCGCGCGGGGCGCAACGCGGCGTCCGGTGGGGGACGGGCCCGTGAGGCGGTCGAGACGGTAGATGCGCCAGTCGTCGCGCTCGGTGTCGTAGGCGACGAGGTACCACAGGCCGCCGGAGGTGACGAGGCTGTGGGGCTCGACGCGGCGGCAGGCAGGGGCGCCCTCGCGCGGGGCGTAGTCGAAGGTGACGATTTCGTGGTCGCGGCAGGCCGCGGCGAGGACCGTCAGCGTGGTGGCGTCGGCGCGGGGCCCGCGGTGTTCCCAGGTGATGGTGCTGGTGGCCTCCTGTAGGGCGGTGACCTGGCCGCGAAGGCGGGCGGGTAGGACCTGTTCGAGTTTGGCCAGGGCCCGCAGGGCGGTCTCCTCGATGCCGCCGAGACCGCCGGCGGCGGTCCGCAGGGCCACGGTGGCGGCCACGGCTTCGTCGTCGTCGAGCAGCAGCGGGGGCATGGCGGTGCCGGACGCCAGCCGGTAGCCGCCGGCGTGGCCGGTGGTGGCTTCGACGGGGTAGCCGAGTTCGCGCAGCCGGTCTATGTCGCGGCGCACGGTGCGGCCGGTGACGCCGAGCCGTGTCGCGAGCTCGTGGCCGGACCATTCGCGGCGGGTCTGCAGCAGGGACAGCAGGCGCAGCATCCTGGCGGGCGGGTCGGTGCTCATGCCGTCCACTGTGTCGGACTTCTAGGACGTGATGTGTCCTAAAAGGCCCTTAGCGTGGAGGCATGCCCGAGAACAAACCGCATTCTTCCCCGGCGAACCCGGTCGATTCGCGTCGCTGGGCGGCCCTGGTCGTCGTCTTGATCGCCGCGTTCATGGACGCGGTCGACGTTACCGTCGTGCACATCGCGATCCCCGACATCCAGGCCGACACCGGCGCCTCGTTGTCCCAGATCCAGTGGATCACCGGCGGGTACGCCCTGTCCTACGCCCTCGGGCTGATCACCGGCGGACGCCTCGGCGACCTGTTCGGCCACAAGAAGGTCTTCCTGCTCGGCGTGGCCGGCTTTACCCTCACCTCCCTGGTCTGCGGCCTCGCGGGCACCCCCGAGGTTCTGCTGGCGGGGCGCATCGCCCAGGGCGCCATGGCCGCGCTGATGGTGCCGCAGGTCCTTTCGATCATCCATGTCACCTTCCCCACAAACGAGCGCGGCAAGGTCTTCGGTGTCTACGGCGCGGTGATGGCGCTGGGCACCCTGGCCGGCCCCCTCGTCGGAGCCCTGCTGGTTCAGTGGAACCTCTTCGATCTCGCGTGGCGGCCGATCTTCCTCGTCAATCTCCCCCTTGGCGCCGCGGGCCTGATCGCTGGCGGCCTGCTGATCCGCGAATCGAAGGGCGAGCAGGCGCAGCGCCTGGACGGCGTCGGAGTCGTGCTGGCCACGGTCGGGCTGCTGATGCTGGTCCTGCCGCTCACCCAGGGCCGCGAGCTGGGCTGGCCGGCGTGGACGTACGCCTCGATGGCCGGCGCGCTGCCCGTGCTGGCTCTGTTCGCGGCCTGGGAGCGGCATCTGACGCGGCGCGGCGGCTCACCTCTGGTGGTCCTGTCGCTGTTCTCCCGCCGCAGCTTCGCCGGCGGCCAGAGCGTCCAGCTGCTGTTCGGCCTCGCCTCGGGAGTGTTCTTCCTGGCCTGGACCCTGTACCTGCAACTCGGCCTGGGCTTCTCACCGCTGAAGGCGGGTCTGTCGGGGATGCCACTGTCGGCGGCGATGATGGCCGGCGCCGGCCTGTCCATGCAGGTCCTCGTACCGCGCTTCGGACGGCGCGCCCTCCAGGGCGGCGCGCTCCTCGCGGTCACCGGGATGCTGCTCTTCGTCGCCTTCGCCACCCGCTACGGGCCCGACATCGCGCTGTGGCAGACCATGCTGCCGCTGATCCCGATGGGCCTGGGCATGGGGCTCATCATCGCGCCGTTGACCGACCTGGTCCTGTCCGAGGTGCCGCACCAGCACGCCGGGTCCGCCTCCGGACTGACCAGCACCACCATGCAGCTCGGCCAGGCCGTCGGCGTCGCCCTGTCCTCGGTGGTCTTCTTCGGGCACCTCGGCCCCGGCGACCCGGCCGCGCAGGCCCACGCCATGCCCGACGCCTTCAGCGGTTCCCTGTGGTACGTCGCCGCAGCCTTCGCAGCCGCTTTCGCCCTGCTGTTCACCCTGCCACGCCATGCCGGCACCACCTCCCCGGAGGGTACGGCGAAGAAGCCGGACCCTGAGCCACAGCTCATCTCCTGAACACCCCGATCCGTCACCCGACGAACCACACAAGGGCCCGGCCGGGCTCTGCCCCGGGTGGGCACGATGGCCCCCAGACCCCCCCCGGGCGGTCCCTCGTCCCTCACCCCGAGGGCCCCTCTTCTTCCGGGTCGGCGGCCGCAGCCGGGCCGACCCAACTCATTGAAAGGCTCCTCCCATGAGCTTCATGTCCCCCGGATCCGTCGTCTGGTTCGAGATCGGCACCGCCGACCCCAAGCCGGTCCAGGACTTCTACGGCCCCGTCCTGGGCTGGACTTTCGAGATCGACCCCGACTCCTCCGTCGACGGCCGCTCCTACACCCGCATCATCGCCCCCGGCGCACCGTGGCCGATGGGAGCGATCCAGCAAGGCGACACCGGCGGGGAGGTCATCAACCTCTCCATGCTGTCTACCGACGTCGCAGCCGACGTCGACAGGCTCACCGCACTCGGGGCCGAGGCCGTCGTCCCGGCCACCGCAGTCGGGGACGTGACGGTCTTCGCACGCCTGAAGGACCCGCGCACAAACACGTTCTCCCTGTTCTCCCGCGGCACTTCCGAGAACCTGGCCGAGCGGGCCCAGGCCACCGAGGAACACATGGAAGCATCCGCCTACCGGCCGCAGCCCGGCTCCATGGCCTGGTTCGAGATCGGCACCACCGACCCGCAGACCACCATCGGCTTCTACACCAAGGCGTTCGGCTGGCGCTTCGAGAAGGACGAAACAGCCGGCGGCAAGCCGTACTTCAACATCTTCACCGGCGGCGAATGGCCCGCGGGCGGCCTGTGGGACCACAGCGCCAACACGGACGGCGGCGACTACATGATGCCCTCGATCCTGGTCACCGATGTGCCCGCCACCGCCGCTGCGGCGACGGACGCGGGAGCCCGCCTCGAGCACGGCCCGGCATCCAACCCCGACGGTCTGGTCTTCGCCCGCCTGTGCGACCCGCACGGCAACCGCTTCGGCCTGTTCTCCATGCCCACCCACAACGCCTAACCCTGCGGGCGGGGCAGCCCTGCGGCTGCTCCGCCCCGGCCCGCTGTCCCGTCCCACCCCGAGAGATCCAAGGAGAACCTCATGAAGATCGCACTGCTCGGAACCGGCTTCGGCCAGGCCCACGCCGCCGTCTACGCCAACCGCTCCGACATCACAGACGTCGTCGTCTTCGGCCGCAGTCCCGCGAAGCTGGAGAAGTTCGCTGACGACTTCGGCTTCGCCACCACCACGGACCTGGACGCCCTGATCACCGATCCGTCGGTGGATCTGGTGGACATCTGTCTGCCCACACACCTGCACGCCGACACGGCCATCCGCACGATGCACGCGGACAACGACGTCCTGATCGAACTGCCACTGACCACCACCATGGACGACGCCCAGCGCGTCATCGACACCCAGCGGGCCACGGGCCGACAGGTCTTCGTGGACATGTTCTCCCGCTTCAGCCCCGCCAACGCCCATCTGCGCGAGGCTGCCGACGATCAGCGATACGGCGCGCTGCTGTCGCTGGAGACGGAAAGCCGCACCGCCCTGCTGTGGCCGGGCTACGACCTGGGCCTGGACTCGATGCCGATGGACATGATGCACGCCGACTTCGACCTGGTCACCAGCCTCCTCGGCACCCCCGACACCATGAACGTCACCGGCACCGAAGGACCCGGCGGACGCGGATCGGCAGCCGACGTCATCCTCGGCTTCCCCCACGCCACCGCCCGGTGCAGCGCATCCTCCCTCATGCCCCAGCCGTACGCCATGCGCGGCGGCTACCGTGCCACCTTCACCGGCGCCGTCCTGGAACACGCCACCACCGCCGGCCCCACCGGCCAGGGCACCAGCACCCTGACCGCCTACTCGGCCGACGGCGAGCACGTCATCGACCTGCCCGACGCCCACACCTACGCCCTGATGATCGACCACGTGCTCGCCTGCCTCGCAGGCCGCGAACAGAACCGCATCGAACCGGCCAGCGCGCTGGGAGCTCTCCGCCTGACCCTCGATGTCCACCACGGGCTGACCACCACCCATGCGGCACCACAGTCCTGACCGGAGACCCGACACCATGGGCACCACTCCCGTTCCCACCGTGCCGGTCACCGGCGGCGCCGCCATGCCGATGATCGGCTTCGGTACCTGGCGACTGTCCGGTGACGACGCCTACCGGGCCGTCCTGACCGCCCTGGAGGCCGGCTACCGGCACATCGACACCGCCGCCGGCTACGGCAACCACCACCAGGTGGGCCGCGCCCTCGCGGACAGCGGCATCCCACGCCACGAAGTCTTCCTGACCACCAAACTGCTACCCAACAGCGCCGGGCGAGAGCGCCAGGCGCTGGAGCGGGCGGTCGAGCAGCTCGGTGTGAGGTACGTGGATCTGTGGCTGCTGCACTACCCGCCCCGCCAAGACCCGCTGCCCGCCGTATGGCAGGCCATGGCAGAACTGAGCGACGAGGGCACGGCCCGGACAGTAGGGGTGAGCAACTACACCACCGCGCTGATCGACGCCCTCATACGGGAAACCGGCCGCACCCCAGCCATCAACCAGATCCCCTTCAGCCCCGCCCGCTTCCACCCCCAGATCCTGGTCGAACACGCCGAACGCCACGTGGCAGTACAGGGCTACAGCCCGCTGCGCCACACCGACCTGAACCATCCGGCCCTGACCGCACCAGCCACCCGGCTCGGCGCCACCCCAGCCCAGGTGGTCCTCGCCTGGCACCTGGCCCGGCGTGTCACCACCCTGCCTTCCTCCACCCGCCCCGACCACATCCGCGACAACCTCACCGCCACTCAGCTCACCCTCAACGCCGACGAACTCCACACCATCGACACCCTCGATCAGCACACCGCCACACCCTCCGCCACGCCCTCCCCCTAGGAGCAGCGTCATGGCCGACCTGGCCGGGGGCGTCTTCTGGCCCCCTGGACCCCGCCACTTCCGGTGAAACGGGCGCGCACGGGCAATCCACGCCGTAGCGGGCCGGGAGGACGGGTTGGCGCGTCCAAAGCGACGTGCTGCTGTGGACCGACCCGATATCTGCACGCCTCCATCGAAGCGCTGCGAGCCCTTCTCGCCTGGAAGTGCGAGCACGCGATCCTGGACCAGGACGTAGCCGGGTCTCCGCCTCCGCATCACGCCAGTCTCAACGCTGGGCTGCCAGTCCGTCCGCGGCGCCCATCCGGACGCCGGCCTGCGGCCCCTGCGAGATAGGGCATGCCCCCGCAGACGGGCCTCCGGACGGCCTACACAACGAGCCGTTGCCGACCAGCCGTGGGACAACGTGAGCAAGTACCCAACCATCACAGAAGGACTTCCCCATGCCGTTCGCGCCCTGCCTCAGCGTCGCCGACACCGCCGCCAGCATCACTTTTTACAAACAGCTCGGCTTCGACGTCGACTCCAGCACCGCCCGCCCCGGCGACGACATCCACATGCTTCTCCACCAAGGCGACTTCTGCGCGATGATCTACAGCAACGAAGACCTCCAGAGGTGGCTGCCAATCCTGAAGGACCAGCCCATCGGCTTCGCAGGCATGTTCTACCTCGCAGTCGAAGATCTCGACGGTTTTTACGAGCGCGTCCGCAACGACGCGCAGGTGGTCAAGGAGCTCACCGAGGACCACAACGGCCAGCGCGAGTTCTACATCCGAGACCCTGACGGCTACGTGATCGGCTTCAACGACAAGACCGCCCTCAACAACAGCGACCTCGGCAAATACGCCTGAGGCAACTCCCGGCTACTTATCTGGCGGCGCGGCGGCCACCGGGACGCGGTGGCCGCCGCGTCACTCAGACGACAGCAGGCCGCCGTCTTCTTCCGCAGGCCCCGGGCTGTCACAAAGGATCCGCAGTAGCCTCACACGGCCGCGGACGCCGAAGGGCTGCCCGATGTCTCCTCAGCATGACCGCGGTTTCGCCCGGCTGTCGTACGGGCAGGCCCGTGCCCTCCTCGACGAGCACACCGCCGTGCGCGGGCCGGGGACCGGCTGGGACCTGCACGAGTACCGCCATCGCGCCCTCACCCACCTCGGCGAGCAAGGTGCCTCCCTGCGGATGCTGATGGCGAAGTCGGGGCACAAGAAGCCGGAGAACGTCCACCACTACTTCAAGCCCTCCCCCAAGGCGATTTCGGAGCTGACCAGCCTTCTCGCCCCTGGCGACAGCAGACGATGAAGCACACGGGGTTCGTCGCTAAGCTGAGTACGACAGGTGGGGGGGGTTACCAGGGGATGGCCCCGTCGTCCTCGAAGAACGAGCCGGTCGGGCCTCCGTCGGGCAGCGTGGCGAGCCGGATCGCTGTGGCTGCGCCTTGCTCAGGAGTGCGGGGTCCGTGGAAGCCGGTGAAGTCGGTTGCGACCAGGCCTGGGCAGGCGGCGTTGATCAGGATGTTCGTGTCGGCGAACTTTCGGGCGTACTGCACGGTGACGGCGTTGAGGAACGACTTCGACGGTGAGTAGGCCGCCATGATGGGGCCGATCTCGATGTCCGGGTCCGCCTGCCGGGTCAGGGAGGCGACGGCACTGGAGACGTTGACGATGCGTGGCGCCGTCGAGCGCTCCAGCAGTGGCAGCATCGCGTTGGTCACCCGGATGACGCCGATGACGTTGGTCTCCACGACCGTGCGGACCACGTCGAGGTCGAGCGTGGTCGGGTCCTGCGTCCACCCCGGGCCCGTCTCTCCTGAGATGGCGGCGTTGTTGACCAGGACGTCCAGGCGCCCGGCCCGCCGTTCGATCAGCTCCACGGCATCGGTGACGCTCTGGCCGCTGGTCACATCCAGCGGCACCGCGAACGCGTCCACCCGGGCGGCGCGCAGCTTCTCAACGGCGCTCTCGCGCCGGGCCTCGTCGCGGGCTCCCACGCCCACGCGGTAGCCGAGGGCGCCCAGCCCGGCCGCGATTTCATACCCGATTCCCTTGTTCGCACCGGTGACCAGCGCGATCTTCTTTTCGCTCATGCCGTTGATGTTCGCTCGCGGACCAGCGGTGCAGCCAACACCGATACGGTGTCCTGTCATACCCGGCAGGTATCAGCCGGGGTATGTTGTGGCCATGGATACCTTGGAGACCCGCGAGTTGAGGTACTTCATAGCGGTCGCCGAGGAACTGCACTTCGGCCGCGCCGCCGCACGTCTCGGCATGACCCAGCCACCACTGTCCCGGGCGATCCAGCGGCTCGAGCGGCGCCTCGGCGTCCGTCTGCTGGAACGCGACCGCCGCGGCGTATCCCTGACCGGTGCCGGAGAGGTGCTGCTGCACGAGGGACGTGCAGCCCTCGACGCGACCACCGCCGCATTTCGCCGCACCCGTCGCGCCGGCGGCGCCGACAGTCCGGGCGGTCCCCGCAACCGCCTGGTGCTGGCGGTGAAGGCTGCCGCGTCGCACGAGCTGCTGCACAAGCTCCTCGACGCCTACGCGGCCGAGCCCGACGC
>NZ_JBHXQN010000049.1:0-47611 GCF_042717785.1 Streptomyces sp. NPDC058619 | reverse complement strand
CGACCGCCCGCGCGCCGCCGGCCGGGCGCCCGGCCGGCGGCGCGCGGGCGGTCGGGGAGGCCCGCAGGCCCGGTACGGCCCAGTGATGTGACCATCCGCTGATCCGATTGGGGGATTTGTCCGCCGCGCTCCACCCGTCTCGTCGCTCTGCGTGAACTACGCTCGCAATCCGAAGGCAGCGAGAGGAGCGGATCCGTGACGGATTTCGTCGGGCGGCGGCGTGAGCTCAAGGAGCTGCGCGAGGACATCGCACGGACCGGGCTCGACACCCTCTCCGGCCGGAAGGCCAAGGCCCCCCGGGCGCGGGTGCTGCTCATCGCCGGGCGGCCCGGCTCGGGGCGTACGGCCCTCGCCGAGGCCTTCGTGCGCGAGATCGCCGAGCAGTACCCCGACGGGGTCCTCCGCACCCGGCTGACCTTGCCGGGAGGCGAGACGGTACCCACCGAGCGCGCCGTCAGGGACCTCCTGGAGGGGCTGGGGCACGTCGCCCCGGCCGGAGCCGGCGAGGACGACCTGAGCTCCGCCCTGCGGACCGCGCTCGCCGGGCGCCGGGCGATCGTCCTGGTCGACGACGCGGCCGACCCCAACCAGGTCGACGCCCTGCTGCCGGACACCCCGGAGTGCCTGGTCGTGGTCACCGCCGAAGGCCCCCTCACGGGCATCCCCGACGTGCGGCCCTGCACCCTCGGCGGACTCGACACCCCCTCCGCCGTAAGCATGCTCACCCACCGCATCGGCGACATCCGGGTCACCGTCGACCCCCGCGCGGCCGAGGCCCTCGCCGAGGAGTGCGGCGCCCAGCCCGCCGCGCTGCGCCTCGTCGGCGGCTGGCTCGCCGCCCACCCCAAGGCCTCCGTCGTCGACGTGGCCAAGCAGCTGCACGACATGCCGTCCAGCACCGGCGGCCCGCTCGCCCGCGGCTTCCGGCTCGTCTACGAGTCCCTGCCGCAGCCCGCCCAGCGGACCCTGCGGCTGCTGCCGCTCGCCCCCGCCGGGGTCGTCGACTCGCACACCGCCTCCGCCCTCGCCGGGTGCTCGGTGGCCGCAGCCCAGTCCACCCTGGACGACTTCGCCGGACTGGGCCTCCTGCACTCCTCCCGCGACGGGCTGTTCCTGGTGCCCGGCTGCCTCGCCCCGTTGCTCCAGGCCCTGCTGGAGGCCAAGGAGCGCCCCGCCGAGGTCCAGCTGGCCCGGGCCCGGATGCTGGAGCGCACCGTACGGCTGCTGCACTCCTGCCGCGCCATGGCCGAGACGGACGAGGACGGGCCCGTCGGCGGACCGGAGAAGCTGGACGGCCTGCCGCGCGCCCTGCGCTTCCCCGACCGGCGGGCCGCCGCGACCTGGCTGGACACCCGGCTGCCCGCCCTGTCGGCGGCCGCCACGGTGGCCGTGGCCGACGGCGGGCTCGACACGCTGGCCCGCCGGCTGGTCGCCGGGCTCGTACGGGCCCTCGCGGACCACCGGGGCACCGCCGTGGCCGCCCCCGAGCTGTACGGGCTGCACCGGCTGGTCCTGGACGTCGCCGAGCGCCGCGACCTGCACCGCGAGCAGGCCGCCGCCCTGCTGAACCTGGCCGACCTGGACGCCGAGACCGGGCGGACCCAAAAGGCCCTGGAGCGCTACCGGGCCGCACTGGCCGCCGGAAAGGCGGCGAACGACCCGTACGCGACCGGCCGCGCGATGGAATCCGTAGGCGGCGCGTACCAGGAGCTCACGGACTGGCACCGGGCCGCCGACTGGTTCGGCCGGGCCCTGTCCCAGGCGCTCGCCCGCGGGGAGCGTGCGGACGAGGCACGGCTCTACGGGCGGCTCGGGAACGTCCACACCTACGCGGGCCGCTACGGGGACGCGCTGCGCAGCTGGCGGGCCGCCGCCGCGGGCTACCGGAAGCTGGCCGATGTCCCCGGCCAGGCAAAGGCGTTGAGCGAGATGGCGCGGGTGCAGGAGTACGCGGGGCGGCCCGAGGAATCGCTGCACACCTGCCGGGAGGCGGTGGAGCTGGCGCGCCGCGTCGGGGACCAACGGCTTCAGGCCGCCCTCCAGGTCCGGCTGGCCGACACGCTGGACCGCCTCGGCGACCCCGCGGCTGCCAGGCTGCACCGGTCCGCGGCGGACAGATTGCTGGGAGATGACCCCGCAGCCTGCGAAATCCGCAGTGCTTCCGACTAAGATTATTCGTTTGCAAGGCTAGACAGCGACTCATCCTTCATTAGACTGGCTCCACCACGTCATCCTGTGGTGCATCCCGTTGCGCGTTCTTGTGGGCGGGTATGTATGGAAGTGACCCGAAAAATCCCCTGAGCCAAGGACCGTGATCGACGATGAAGGTCGGCATCCCCCGCGAGGTCAAGAACAACGAGTTCCGGGTCGCCATCACGCCCGCCGGCGTGCATGAGCTGGTCCGGGGCGGCCACCAGGTCTTCGTCGAGCAGAACGCCGGTGCGGGTTCCTCGATCACGGACGCCGAGTACGTCGCGGCCAGCGCCGAGATCCTCGGCACCGCCGACGAGGTCTGGGCCACCGCCGACCTGCTGCTGAAGGTCAAGGAGCCCATCGCCGAGGAGTACCACCGCCTCCGCAAGGACCAGACCCTCTTCACGTACCTGCACCTGGCGGCCTCCCGCGAGTGCACGGACGCCCTGCTGGAGTCCGGCACCACCGCCATCGCGTACGAGACGGTCGAGCTCGCCAACCGCGCGCTCCCGCTGCTCGCCCCGATGTCCGAGGTCGCGGGCCGTCTGGCCCCCCAGGTCGGCGCCTACCACCTGATGCGCTCGGCCGGCGGCCGCGGCGTCCTCCCCGGCGGCGTCCCCGGCACCTCGGCCGGCGAGGCCGTGGTCATCGGCGGCGGCGTCTCCGGCTGGAACGCGGCGCAGATCGCCATCGGCATGGGCTTCCACGTGACCCTGCTGGACCGCGACATCAACAAGCTCCGCGAGGCCGACAAGATCTTCGGCACGAAGATCCAGACGATCGTCTCCAACGCCTACGAGCTCGAGAAGGCCGTCCTCGCGGCCGACCTCGTCATCGGCGCGGTGCTGATTCCGGGTGCGAAGGCCCCGAAGCTGGTCACCAACGAGCTGGTCTCCCGGATGAAGCCCGGAAGTGTCCTTGTCGACATCGCGATCGACCAGGGCGGCTGCTTCGAGGACTCCCGTCCGACCACCCACGCCGAGCCGACCTTCCAGGTCCACAACTCGGTCTTCTACTGCGTAGCCAACATGCCGGGCGCGGTTCCGAACACCTCCACCTACGCGCTGACGAACGCCACGCTGCCCTACATCGTGCAGCTCGCGAACCTCGGCTGGGTGGAGGCGCTCCGCCGTGACCCGGCGCTCGGCCTGGGCCTCAACACCCATGACGGCCAGGTCGTTTACGGTCCGGTCGCCGACGCGCACGGTCTCCCGACCCTTGAGCTGAACACGCTGCTCGGCTGACGCGTCAACGACTGACGTCAATCTCACGTATCCGGCCGGACCTTGCTCGCGAGGTCCGGCCGGAGGCGTTCGCGGGGTGCCCGGCGACCTCGCTCAACTCGCCTCGAACGTAACCCTTTCGCCCTTTCGCACACCCGCGAAACTTCGCGGCGACAGCTCGGACGCCCTTGACAGAGACGTGTTCGGTTGCCGACACATCGTGCCGCGTCCGACGGATTGTGTTGCCGCTGGGCGGTGACACGCCATAGAGTCGCCAACCGTCGGCATGGTGCAACGCTGACCTATCGATAAGTGTCCTGGTCACGTCCGAGGAGGTAAGACGACTTGTGAATGAGTCGACATTTGCTCCTGGGGGTGGTCGCGCAGGGACGCCGGAGCGGGGCCCAGGCCCCGCCGGGCCCGAGGCTGTCGGCTCCGTCGCAGTCCGCACCTTCGCAAACCACCAGCACATGCAGACGCCCCGAAAGAGCATGGACGGCCTAGACGTGAACTCCAGGGCCGGCGACCCGAGCGGCGACAAGCCCGTGGGTTTCGCCGACTACGAAAACGTGCCCGAAGGGCACTTCTACGACCCCGACGCGGAGTACGAACCGGACCCCGAGTACGCGGCCACCCTCGCCCCCGACGCTGCCCGCCAGCGCCGTGAGCGGATCGGCCCGACCGGACGCCCGCTGCCGTACTTCCCGATCCCGGGTCCGCTGACCGACCACGGTCCGGCGAAGATCATCGCGATGTGCAACCAGAAGGGCGGCGTGGGCAAGACCACGTCGACCATCAACCTGGGTGCCGCGCTCGCCGAGTACGGGCGCCGTGTGCTGCTCGTCGACTTCGACCCGCAGGGCGCGCTGTCCGTGGGCCTCGGCGTGAACCCGATGGAACTCGACCTGACGGTCTACAACCTGCTCATGGAGCGGGGCATGTCGGCCGACGAGGTGCTGCTGAAGACGGCGGTCCCCAACATGGACCTGCTGCCGAGCAACATCGACCTGTCGGCCGCCGAAGTGCAGCTCGTCAGCGAGGTCGCGCGCGAGTCGACCCTCCAGCGGGCCCTGAAGCCCCTGATGGCCGACTACGACTACATCGTGATCGACTGCCAGCCCTCGCTCGGCCTGCTGACCGTGAACGCCCTGACGGCGGCTCACAAGGTC
This sequence comes from Streptomyces sp. NPDC058619, assembly GCF_042717785.1. Classification (NCBI taxonomy): domain Bacteria; kingdom Bacillati; phylum Actinomycetota; class Actinomycetes; order Kitasatosporales; family Streptomycetaceae; genus Streptomyces; species Streptomyces sp. NPDC058619. The sequence goes on along the minus strand of NZ_JBHXQN010000049.1, from coordinate 43,026 downwards.
ATCGTCCCGCTGGAGTGCGAGTTCTTCGCGCTGCGCGGCGTGGCGCTGCTGACCGAGACCATCGAGAAGGTGCAGGAGCGGCTCAACCCCGAGCTGGAGCTCGACGGCATCCTCGCGACGATGTACGACTCCCGCACGGTGCACAGCCGCGAGGTCCTGGCGCGCGTCGTCGAGGCCTTCGACGACCACGTCTACCACACGGTCATCGGCCGCACGGTGCGCTTCCCGGAGACCACGGTCGCCGGTGAGCCGATCACCACGTACGCCTCCAACTCCGTCGGCGCCGCCGCCTACCGCCAGCTCGCCAGGGAGGTGCTCGCCCGGTGTCACGCCGAGTGAGTCTGCCCGGAGCCGACGAACTGTTCCGCACGACCGGGGGGATGGCCCTCCAGTCGTCCTCGCCGCGGCGGGGAGCCGAGGAGGCGCCCGGAACGGAGCACGCGGCGGCTTCGGCGGAGGGCACGGCGGGTGAGGGGCGCAGCCGGGAGGCGGCGGCCGGAACCGACCCCGTGGTGGGGGCACCCAGGCGGCCGCAGGAAGGTTCTGTCAGCTCCGCGAACGGACCGGCCCAGCCGGGCGGCCGCGGCAAGGGGCAGGGCCGGGGCGCGAACCGGCGCCCCAGCGGGCGCGAGCGGCACGACGAGAAGATCACGGTCTACGTCTCCGCCGAAGAGCTCATGGACCTGGAACACGCGCGGCTGGTGCTGCGCGGCGAGCACGGGCTTGCGGTCGACCGTGGCCGTATCGTCCGTGAGGCGGTGGCCGTCGTCCTCGCGGATCTCGAGTCCCGCGGGGACGCGAGCATCCTCGTACGGCGGCTGCGCGGGCGCTGACCCGGTCCTCTCGGGCGCGCCCCGTCCGCACCCCGCCCCTCCGCACCAGCCTGGACCGCGATGCACCTCCCCGCCGAACCCGGCCCGCCGACCCGCCGCCCCCTGGGGCGCGGTCCCGGAGCGGGGCCACCCGCGGGGGACCTGGCGGCCGAAGCGGTCCGGGAGCCCGGCTCCCTCGCGGGGGAGCCCGACGCCGAAGCCGTACGGGGAACCGCCGCCGAGCCGGGAGCCGTACGGGAAACCGCCGCCGAGCCGCCCGCCACACGCGGCGGGGCTCCGGAAGCCCCCGAGGCGCCGGCTGAGGCCCCCGGACAGGCCCCGGGCGCGCCGGGGGCCGTGGGGGCCGCAGAGGCCGCCCCAGCGCCCCCTGAGGGCCGTACGGGACCCGGCGGCGGGTCCGCGGCGCCGGGCGACGGCAGGTTCACCCTGCGGCTGGCGAACTTCGAGGGCCCCTTCGACCTGCTGCTCCAGCTGATCTCCCGGCACAAGCTGGACGTCACCGAGGTGGCGCTGTCCCGGGTCACCGACGAGTTCATGGTCCACATCCGGGCCATGGGCCCCGACTGGGACCTCGACCAGACCACCGAGTTCCTCGTGGTCGCCGCCACCCTGCTCGACCTGAAGGCCGCCCGGCTGCTGCCGGCCGCCGAGGTCGAGGACGAGGGCGACCTCGCCCTGCTGGAGGCCCGCGACCTGCTCTTCGCGCGCCTGCTCCAGTACCGGGCGTACAAGCGGATCGCGGAGATCTTCGAGGCGCGGGCGGAGGCCGAGGGCCGGCGCTACCCGCGCACCGTGGGCCTGGAGCCGCACCACGCCGAACTGCTGCCCGAGGTGGTCATCGGCATCGGCGCGGAGGGCTTCGCCCGCATCGCCGCCCGCGCCATGCAGCCCAGGGCGGAGCCCCAGGTGTACGTGGACCACATCCACGCGCCGCTGGTCAGCGTGCGCGAGCAGGCCGGGCTCGTGGTGCGGATGCTGAAGGCGCGCGGCGAGGCCACCTTCCAGGAGCTCACCGAGGACGCCGGGGACACCCTGACAGTCGTCGCGCGGTTCCTGGCCCTCCTGGAGCTCTACCGGGAGAAGGCCGTGGTCCTGGACCAGGAGGAGGCCCTGGACACCCTGACCGTGCGCTGGAGCGGCGGGGACGGCGACGGCATGCCGACGGTGACCGACGAGTTCGACCGGATCGTGGAGGCGAAGGATTGAGCAGCAGCGACGCGGGGGCGCAGGCCCCGGCGGGCGGAACGGGTGCGGTGACGGCCCTGGAGCTGAAGCCCGCCCTGGAGGCCGTCCTGATGGTGGTGGACGAGCCGGCCACGGAGGCGCACCTCGCCAAGGTGCTGGAGCGCACCCCGAGGGAGGTGGCGCTCGCCCTGCGCGAGCTCGCCGACGAGTACACGGCGGCCCGCCGGGGTTTCGAGCTCCGGCTCGTCGCCGGGGGGTGGCGCTTCTACACCCGCGCGCAGTACGCGCCGGCCGTGGAGGCCTTCGTCCTGGACGGTCAGCAGGTCCGGCTCACCCAGGCGGCCCTGGAGACGCTGGCGGTCGTCGCGTACCGGCAGCCGGTCAGCCGGTCGAGGGTCTCCGCGGTCCGCGGAGTCAACTGCGACGGGGTCATGCGGACCCTCCTCCAGCGGGGTCTGGTGGCCGAGGCGGGGACGGAACCCGAAACAGGTGCGATCCTGTACAGGACGACGAACCACTTTTTGGAGCGGATGGGCCTACGCGGCCTGGACGAGCTCCCGGAACTCGCGCCCTTCCTCCCCGAGGCGGACGCGATCGAAGCCGAGACGCAGGAAGGTGTGCCGTCGTTCGATCTGGAGGCACCGTACGCCCCAGAAATGTGAAGACGACGACAAGACGACGGAACTTTGATGCGAAGCAGCGGCAACGGCAACGGTGGCGGCAACAGGAACAGCGGCAGCAGCGGCGGCGGGCGTGGTAGCGCCCGCGGCAGCGGCTCCGGCGGTGGTGGCTACCGCGGCGGCGGCTCCGGCGGCGGCAGCGGCTCCGGCGGCGGCGGCTACCGCGGGGGCTCCAGCGGCGGCGGCTCCGGCTCCGGCGGCGGCTACCGCGGGGGCTCCGGCTCCACGGGCTCCGGCTCCGGCGGCTACCGGGGCGGTTCCTCCGGTTCCTCCGGCTCCGGCGGCGGTTACCGCGGCGCGGGCGGCTCCCAGGACCGCGACCGCGACCAGGCCCCCCAGCGCCCCCGCAACCCGCGCCCCGAGGAACGCCGCTACGACGTGGGCCCCGAGGGCGAGCGCAACGGCCGCGGCGGAGCGAAGGCCGGCGGCGGCGGTGCCCGCGGCGCGGCCGACGGTCCCCGCGGCGGCTCCGGTGCCCGCGGCGCCGCGGCGCGCGGTGGTGCCAAGGGCGGCCCCAAGACCTCCAAGACCCCCGGCATCGGCGGGGCCGGCGGCCCGCGCCGCGGCCCGGGCAGCCGCAGCGGCCAGTCCCGTCCGCGCGAGCTGGACGCGCGGATCGAGGAGCGCGTGCGCGACCGGTACGCCGACAAGCCGGTCATCAAGACCCCGAAGACCTTCCCGGGCGCCGAGGAGGAGGGTGAGCGCCTGCAGAAGGTGCTCGCCCGTGCCGGCATGGGTTCGCGCCGTGCCTGCGAGGAGCTGATCGAGCAGTCCCGCGTCGAGGTCAACGGCGAGATCGTGCTGGAGCAGGGCAAGCGCGTCCTGCCGAAGGACGAGATCAAGGTGGACGGCCTGACCGTCGCCACCCAGTCGTACCTGTTCTTCGCGCTGAACAAGCCGGCCGGCGTCGTCTCCACCATGGAGGACCCGGACGGCCGCCAGTGCCTCGGCGACTACGTCACCAACCGTGAGACGCGGCTGTTCCACGTCGGCCGGCTCGACACCGAGACCGAGGGCATCATCCTGCTCACCAACCACGGTGAGCTGGCCCACCGCCTCACGCACCCGAAGTACGGCGTGAAGAAGACGTACGTCGCCGCCATCACCGGCCCGCTGCCGCGCGAGATCGGCAAGCGCCTGAAGGACGGCATCGAGCTGGAGGACGGGTACGCCCGCGCCGACCACTTCCGCGTCGTCGACCAGGTCGGCAAGAACTACCTGGTCGAGGTCACCCTGCACGAGGGCCGCAAGCACATCGTGCGCCGGATGATGGCGGAGGCCGGCTTCCCGGTCGAGAAGCTCGTGCGCACCTCCTTCGGCCCGATCGAGCTGGGCGACCAGAAGTCCGGCTGGCTGCGCCGCCTGACCAACACCGAGGTCGGCATGCTGATGCGCGAGGTCGGTCTGTAAGGACCGCCCGCCCCCACCGGCTCACGGAGAAGCCCGCAGCGCCCCACGGCGCCGCGGGCTTTTCCCTTGTCCCGGCCCCCTCCGGTCCTTTATAGTCAGGCTGACTATTAAAGGGAGGGGGCCCGGAATGAACTGGACCTTGAGCTGGACCGAGGTGCTCGGCTTCGCCACCGGCGCCCTGTGCGTGTGGCTGGTCGCCCGGCAGCACGTCGCCAACTGGCCGATCGGCATCGCCAACAACATCTTCTTCATCGCGCTCTTCACACAGGCCGGCCTGTACGCCGACGCCGGACTGCAGATCGTCTTCATCGCCCTCGCCGCGTACGGCTGGTGGTCCTGGACCCACGGGGGTGGACCGGGAACCGAGGGGGCCCTGCCGGTGCGCCGCACCACGCGCACCGAATGGGTCTGGCTGGCCGCGGCGGGGGCGGTGGTGGTGCTCGGCCTGACCCTGCTGCTCTCACGGGCCACCGACTCGACCGTCCCCTTCTGGGACGCGGCCACGACCGGGCTCTCGCTGGCCGCCACCTACGGCCAGTGCCGCAAGCTCGTCGAGTCCTGGTGGCTGTGGATCGCCGCCGACCTGGTCTACATCCCCCTGTACGCGTACAAGGAGCTGTACCTGACCGCCCTCCTGTACGTCGGCTTCCTCGCCCTGTGCGTGGCCGGCCTGATCGGCTGGCGGCGGTCGCTGCCCGCGCCGGCCGCCCGTACGGCCCTGGGGGCGAGGGCGTGAGGCGCTTCGGGCACGGGCTGGTGCTCGGCAAGTTCTACCCGCCGCACGCCGGCCACCACCACCTGGTGCGCACCGCCCAGGACCGCTGCGAGCGGCTGACCGTACTGGTCTGCGCGGCCTCCGTGGAGTCGGTGCCGCTGGCCGACCGCGTCGCCTGGATGCGCGAGGCGCACCCGGGGGCGGAGGTGGTCGGCGCGGTGGACGACATCCCCGTCGACCTGAACGACCCGGCGGTCTGGGAGGCCCACATGGCCGTGTTCCGCGGCGCGGTGGCCGGTCCGGTGGACGCCGTCTTCACCTCGGAGGGCTACGGGGCCGAACTCGCCCGCCGGTTCGGCGCCGAGGAGGTCTGCGTGGACCCCGGCCGGACACTGTTCCCGGTGTCGGGGACGGCCGTACGGGCCGACCCTGCGGCCTGCTGGGACTTCCTGGGGCCCGCCGTACGGGCCTCACTGGCCCGCAGGGTCGTCGTACTCGGCGCCGAGTCCACCGGGACGACGACGCTGTCCCGGGCCCTGGCCGCGCACTACCGGCGGCGCGGCGGGGTCTGGGCGGGCACCGGCTGGGTCGCCGAGTACGGCCGCCGGTACAGCGAGGAGAAGCTCGCCGCCGTGCGCGCGGCGGACCCGGACGCCTCCTGGACGGACGTCTCCTTCGCCTCGGAGGAGTTCCCGGTGATCGCCCGGCGCCAGGACGCGGAGGAGGAGCGGGCCGCCCGGCGGGGCTCCCCGGTCCTGATCTGCGACACCGACTCCTTCGCGACCGGCATCTGGCACGAGCGCTACCTGGGCGGACGCAACGAGGAGGTCGAGAAGACCGCCGCGCTGACCCGCCGGGACCTCTACCTGCTGACCGACCACGCGGACGTCCCCTTCGAGGACGACGGACTGCGCGACGGGCCGCACCTCAGACCGTGGATGACCGGCCGGTTCCGCGAGGAGCTCGAAGCCACCGGGAGGCGGTTCCTCGTCGTGCGCGGAGACCGGGAGGAGCGGCTGGCGACGGCCGTGGCCGCGGTGGACGGACTGCTCGCCGAGGGCTGGCACCTCGCCGACCCGCTGCCGGAGGCACGATGAGCGGGGGAGCGCCGGCGGGCTACGACCCGTACGCCTTCGAGCCGTTCGCGGTGACCGTCGACCTGGCGGTGTTCACCGTACGGGGCGGGCGGCTGCACGTGCTGTTGATCCGGCGCGGGCAGGAGCCGTACGCGGGCGCCTGGGCGCTGCCCGGCGGCTTCGTCCTGCCGCGCGAGTCCGCCGAGACGGCCGCCCGCCGGGAACTGGCCGAGGAGACCGGCCTGCCGGAGGCGGTGGTCGCGGCCCTGCACCTCGAACAGCTGCGCACGTACAGCGAACCGGACCGGGACCCCCGGATGCGGGTGGTCTCGGTCGCCTTCACGGCACTGGTCCCGGACCTGCCGGAGCCGGCGGCCGGCGGCGGCGGAGACGCGGCCCACGCCCGCTGGGCGCCGGTGGGGGAGGCCGCCGGACTCGCCTTCGACCACGCGGTGATCCTGGCGGACGCGCGGGAACGGGTCGGCGCGAAGCTGGAGTACACCTGCCTGGCCACCGCCTTCTGCCCGCCCGAGTTCACCCTCGGCGAGCTCCAGGCCGTCTACGAGACCGTCTGGGACGCCACCGTCGACCGCCCGAACTTCCGCCGCAAGGTGCTGGCCACCCCCGGCTTCGTGGAGGCCGTGCCCGGCGCCGCCCGGCTCACCGGCGGCCGCGGCAAGCCCGCCGCGCTCTACCGGCCGGGACCGGCCACCACCCTGCACCCGCCCCTGCTCCGCCCCTCGGAAGGACACCCCCGATGACGACGACCACGAAACGAGCGGCGACGGGCGCCCTCATGGGCCTCGCGCTGGGCGACGCCCTGGGCTTCCCCACCGAGTTCAACGACGTCCCGTCGATCCTCGCGAAGACCGGCCCGTGGCGCGAGATGAAGCTGCCCCGCCCGGCGATCGTCACCGACGACACCCAGATGACCCTCGCCCTGGCCCGCGGCATACGGACGGCCGCCGAACGCGGCCGCGTCGGCCCGCTGCGCCTGGCCCGGCCGGTCCGGGAGGAGTTCGTCGACTGGTACCACTCCCCGGAGAACAACCGGGCCCCCGGCCGGACCTGCCTGACGGCCTGCCGGCTGCTCGACCACCCCGACCGGGACTGGCGCGACGCCAGCCAGCTCGGCTCCAAGGGCTGCGGCGCGAACATGCGGGTCGCGCCGGTCGGGCTGGTGCCCGGCTGGACCGAGGAGGAGCGGGCCGGCGCGGCCCAGCTCCAGTCGGCCCTGACCCACGGACACCCGACGGCGCTGGCCGCCTCCGACCTGACGGCGCGGACGGTGTACCTCCTGGCCCGGGGCACCGAGGTGACCGGGCTGGTCGGGCAGCTGCGCTCGTACGCCCTGGAGAACCGCACCCGCTACCACGAGCGCTGGCTCGGCGACCTCTGGACGCGGACGTCCTGCGACGCCTCCGCGACGTCCTTCATCGCCCGGGGCTGGGACGAGTGCCTGGGCGTCCTGGACCGCGTGGCGGCGGCCCTGCGCACCCCCTCCCCGGAGACCGACCCCTGCCTGACGACGGGCGACGGCTGGATCGCCGAGGAGGCCTTCGCCACGGCCCTGCAGTGCTTCCTGCTCTTCCCGGAGGAGCCGCTCACGGCCCTGCGCCGCGCGGCCTGCACCGCGGGCGACTCCGACTCCATCGCCTGCCTGGCCGGCGCCTTCGCGGGCGCCCACCTCGGCGCGGACGCCTGGCCGCACGCGTGGGAGGGCCGCATCGAGTACCGCGACGAACTCCTGTCCTTCGGCACCCTCTGGGACGCGTGACCCGGCGGGACGCGTGACCCGGTGACGTGACGGGCCCCGTCAGGGGCGGGGGAAGGCCCCGGCGGGTTCGTGGCGGGTGGCCGAGGCGCGGCGGGTGCGGAGGAGGAAGTCCTCGACGCGGGCCTGGTCCGGCGCCTCGGGGAGGGACGTCCCGGCCAGGGCGGCCGCGGTCTGCTCGACGAGGCGGGCCATCCAGGCGTCGGTCTCGTCCCAGGTGAGCTCCCCGCGGCGGACCGCCAGGAGGCGGTCGCGCTGCGGGCCCGCGTCGATGGTCAGGCGTCCCGTGCGCAGCAGGTCCCGGCAGGACAGCAGCAGGCGCAGCAGGTGCATGGCGTGCTTCCAGCGCGGTGCCCCGTGGACGCGGACGTCGGCGAGGAGCTTGCCGCGCTGGGACGCGGCGTACCGGCTGAAGCTGGTGTGGGCCCGGCGGGAGAGGAAGGCCCCGCGGAGGGAAAGGAGTTCCTCGCCCACCGGGGTGACCTCCTCCACCAGGGGGGAGTGCAGGCACTCCAGGATGTTCGGGTTGGCGCGCAGGGCGAGCGCGCAGAAGCGCTCCAGCTCCCAGGAGAACTCCTCGTCCCGGGGGCCCTCCACGTGCGTGGGGGGCTTGTCGAAGCGCCAGAACAGCGGCGTCGGGGCGAGGTAGACACCGCGCAGGTCGGTGTCGCTCGCCTCCGTCGCCAGTCCGAACGCCCGGGAGCCCATCACGCAGCGGTAGACCGTGTGGTCCCGCACCAGCGTCAGATCGTCCATCCGGGGAGCCTAGGCAGGAGGCCTGCCGCTAGGCGAGCGAGATACTGCCGTCCGCCGCCACGCTGATCTTCTTCTCGGGCAGCGGGCGGGTGGCCGGACCCTTGGTGACCGCGCCGTCCGTGTCCTTGAACTTGCTGTCGTGGCAGGGGCAGACGATGGTGCCGTCCGCCACTTTGTTCACGAGGCAGCCCGAGTGGGTGCAGACCGCCGAGAAGCAGCGGTACTCGCCAGCCGTCGGCTGGGTGATCACCAGCTTCTCGTCCTTCAGTACCGTGCCGCCGCCGACCGGTACGTCCGCCGTCTTGGCGATCGCGTTCGCGGCGCCCGCGGCGGGCGCGGACGACGCCGCGGAGGGCGTGGTCGCGCTGCCGGGGTCGCTGGCCGGCTTCGGCTCCGACTCGCCGCCGCAGGCGGCGAGCGCGCCGCCCGCCAGGGTGGCCGCGCCTGCCGCCAGGACGGTGCGCCGGGCGGTACGCGTGGGGTAGCTCATGACTGTCTCCTCGCTCTGTGGCCGGATGGCGTGCAGCATCCTGGCCTGTGGCGGGCCCCGGGGCGGAGTCCGCCGCGCCTTTTCAGGTACCCGGCTGCCATGGGGCCAGTGAGGCAGGGCTGCCGGGAGTGCGTACGACCTCCCACACGTGGATCACGGCCTCCCGGTTCAACGGGCCGTAAACGTGCGGGTAGCGGCCCCCGGAATCACCCTCCCGGCGGACGTCCGCCGTCAGGGCTGCTTCGTCGAGTTCCACCGCGAGCAGGGTCCCCCGTACCTCCCGGTAGTGCGCGTCGGCGATCGCCAGCGCGGTCGGGCGGTCCGCCGAACAGTGCACGAATCCCTCGGTGGCGAGCGAGGGCGGGGCGTACGGGAGGCCGGGCGAGGCCGCCCAGTCGGCGAGCGGGACGAGGTGGAAGATCATGCCTGACGTTCTACCGGAGCAGGAGGGGCGGCGGGATCCGGAGCCGGACCGCGGGCGTACGCCAAGTGGCAGCACTGTCCTGTACGGGTGACATTGTCCGTGTCTCGAAGCCGGGTACGCCGCTGTCCGCGCGGCCCGGTCCCTCTCCGAAAGGCACGACCATGGCGGGTAACGACCTCGGCTCCCTTCTCGGCGGCCTCCTCGGCGGCGGCAGCGGCCAGGGCGGCGGCGGTGGCACCAGTAACGGTGGCGGCAACATCCTCGGTTCGCTCTTCGGCGCCCTCGGCGGCGGCGCGGGCGGCGGGGGAGGCGCGGTCGGCGCCCGGGCGGCCGGCGGCGGCAGCAACCCGCTGGGCGGCCTGATGGACATGCTGACCAAGTCGGGGCTGGCCGACCAGGCCCAGTCCTGGGTCGGCACCGGCGAGAACAAGGCGGTCAGCGGCGCGCAGATCGCCGAGGCGCTGCCCGACGAAACCCTCCAGAAGGTCGCCGAGCAGGCGGGCGTCACCCCCGAGAAGGCCGCCGACGAGATCGCCAGGACGCTGCCCCGGGCCGTCGACAAGCTGACGCCCGACGGACAGGTGCCCTCGGGCTCGCTGGAGGACGTCATCCGGCAGCAGAAGCTCTGACCGGCGCGCACACCGCCGTCCGCGAGGGCCCGGCCGCCGTCCCGGGGGACGGGCCGCCGGGCCCTCGTGCCGCGCGCGGTGGCTACGCTGGCCGGGCAGTGCCCCCGCCGTGCCGTACGCAACCCTGGAGCGCCCCGTGAGAACCGCCGTCGTCATCGGAACCGGACTGATCGGCACCTCGGCGGCGCTCGCCCTGTCCGCCCGCGGGATCACCGTCCACCTGGTCGACCACGATCCGGCCCAGGCCCGTACCGCGGCCGCCCTCGGCGCCGGTACCGACGAGGCCCTGGAGGGCCAGGTCGACCTCGCCGTCGTCGCCGTGCCGCCGGCCCACGTCGCCGCGACCCTGGCGGACGTGATCGGACGCGGGGTGGCCCGGGCGTACGTGGACGTTGCCAGCGTCAAGGGCGGGCCGCGCCGGGAGCTGGCCGAGCTGGGCGTGGACGTCACCGCGTACATCGGCACCCACCCGATGGCCGGCAAGGAGCGCTCCGGCCCCCTCGCCGCGACGGCCGACCTCTTCGAGGGGCGGCCGTGGGTGCTGACCCCGACCCGGGACACCGCCCACGAGGTGCTCAACCTCGCGCTGGAACTGGTGGCGCTGTGCCGGGCCGTGCCGGTCGTGATGGACGCGGACGCGCACGACCGGGCGGTGGCCCTGGTCTCGCACACCCCGCAGCTGGTGTCGAGCATGGTCGCGGCCCGCCTGGAGGAGGCCGACGAGACGGCGGTCCGGCTCTGCGGCCAGGGGATCCGGGACGTGACGCGGATCGCCGCCTCCGATCCCCGGATGTGGCTGGAGATCCTCTCCGCGAACCCCGGACCGGTCGCCGACGTCCTCTCCGGGATCGCCGCCGACCTCGCGGAGACCGTGGAGGCTTTGCGGGGCCTGCAGTCGGCCGACGAGGAGAAGCGGCGCGGCGGGGCGGCGGGCATCGAGGACGTGCTGCGGCGCGGGAACGCCGGCCGGGTGCGGGTGCCGGGCAAGCACGGCGCGGCGCCGACGGTGTACGAGACCGTGGCCGTCCTCATCAGCGACCAGCCGGGCGAGCTGGCCCGCATCTTCGCCGACGCGGGACGGGCGGGGGTCAACATCGAGGACGTCCGCATCGAGCACGCGACGGGCCAGCAGGCCGGCATCGTCCAGCTGATGGTGGAGCCGCGGGCGGTGGCCGGACTGACGGCCGAGCTGCGGGAACGCGGCTGGGCCCTGCGGCAGCAGTAGGCGGCCCGGACGGTCCCGGACGGTCCCGGCCGGGCTCCGGCCGGGGAGGTCGGCTCCGGCCGTGGAGGTCCGGTGCGGTCCGGTCCGGTGCGGTTCCCGGGCCCCGTACCGCCGGGCTCCGGCCGCCCGGAACGGGCGCCCGCAGGGTCGGGATCCACCGGGCGGGGACGGGGGGCGCCGGGGCCCGGTAACCTGGGGAGGGGCGCTTTTGGCGCGCCCGCACAGCACCAGCAACCAGGAAGGTGCCCGCACCGTGGAAACCGTAGCTCCGTCCGCCGTGATCGTCGCCATCGACGGTCCCTCCGGCACGGGCAAGTCCAGCACCTCCAAGGCCGTGGCCGCCAAGCTCGGGCTGCGCTACCTGGACACGGGCGCCCAGTACCGGGCCATCACCTGGTGGATGATCACCAACGGCGTCGACACCGACGACCCGCAGGCCATCGCGGTCGCCGCGGGCAAGCCGGCCATCGTCTCGGGCACCGACCCGCACGCCCCCACGATCACCGTGGACGGCGTGGACGCCTCCGGACCCATCCGCACCAAGGAGGTCACCTCCAAGGTCAGCGCCGTCAGCGCCGTCCCCGAGGTGCGCACCCTGATCACCGCGCTCCAGCGCTCCATCGCCGCCGCGGAGGCCGACGGGATCGTCGTCGAGGGCCGGGACATCGGCACCACCGTCCTGCCCGACGCCGACCTCAAGATCTTCCTGACGGCCTCCGCCGAGGCGCGCGCCGCGCGCCGCAGCGGCGAGCTCCGCGGCAAGGAGGCCGCCGACCTGGCGGCCACCCGGGAGGCGCTGGTCAAGCGCGACGCGGCCGACTCCGGCCGCAAGACCTCCCCCCTGGCGAAGGCCGACGACGCCGTCGAGGTCGACACCACCGAACTCACGCTCGACCAGGTCATCGAGTGCGTCGTCACGCTGGTGGCGGAGCGGCAGAGCCCGCGGACCGCCGGAAGCACCCGGAACGGGCGGTCCGCAAGTGAGTGAAGCGCCCTCCCTGAAGGGTGCGGCGGTCGGCAGGCGCATCGGCATCGGGCTCATGTACGGGCTGTGGAAGCCGCGCGTCCTGGGGGCCTGGAAGGTGCCCGTCTCGGGCCCCGTCATCCTCGCGGTTAACCACTCCCACAACATCGACGGCCCGATGGTGATGGGCACCGCGCCGCGGCCGCTGCACTTCCTGATCAAGAAGGAGGCCTACGTCGGCCCCCTCGGCCCCTTCCTCAACGGGATCGGGCAGGTCAGGGTCGACCGCAGCGGAGCCGACCGGACCGCGATAGGGCGCGCCCTCGGCGTGCTCGACCAGGGCGGAGCGCTGGGGATCTTCCCCGAGGGCTCCCGGGGCGAGGGCGACTTCGCCTCGCTCCGTGCGGGACTCGCGTACTTCGCGGTCCGCAGCGGCGCTCCCGTCGTGCCGGTGGCCGTCCTCGGCAGCGGCGACACCCCGGGACGCCTCGTCAAGGGGCTCCCGGCACTCAAGAGCCGGGTCGACGTCGTCTTCGGCTCGGCCTTCGACGCGGGGGACGGCAGTGGCCGCCGGACCCGTAGCGCGCTGGACGAGGCCACCGTACGCATCCAGGACCGGCTGACCGCCCACCTGGCCGATGCCAAGCGCCTCACCGGGCGCTGAGCGAGACTTGACCTAGTAGTGGAACCGCGCTGCGCGGGTGCCACCGATCACCACGAACGACGAGGAACGGACTTCATGAACGACCAGCACGACCAAGGAGCACTTGGCGACGCCGAGTACGCGGAGTTCATGGAGCTCGCCGCGGAAGAGGGCTTCGACATCGAGGACGTCGAAGGCGCGCTCGGAGAGGCCGCTTCCGGCCCCCTGCCCGTCCTCGCCGTCGTGGGCCGGCCGAACGTCGGCAAGTCGACCCTGGTGAACCGGATCATCGGCCGCCGCGAGGCGGTCGTCGAGGACAAGCCGGGCGTCACCCGCGACCGCGTCACGTACGAGGCGGAATGGGCCGGCCGCCGCTTCAAGGTCGTCGACACCGGCGGCTGGGAGCAGGACGTCCTCGGCATCGACGCCTCGGTCGCCGCCCAGGCCGAGTACGCCATCGAGGCCTGCGACGCCGTCGTCTTCGTCGTCGACGCCAAGGTCGGCGCCACCGACACCGACGAGGCCGTCGTCCGGCTGCTGCGCAAGGCGGGCAAGCCCGTCGTGCTGTGCGCCAACAAGGTCGACGGCCAGAGCGGCGAGTCCGACGCGGCCTCCCTGTGGTCGCTGGGCCTCGGCCTGCCGCACCCGGTCTCCTCGCTGCACGGCCGCGGTACGGGCGACATGCTCGACGCCGTCCTCGAGGCCCTGCCGGAAGCGCCCGCGCAGACCTTCGGCACCCCGGTCGGCGGCCCGCGCCGCATCGCGCTGATCGGCCGCCCGAACGTCGGCAAGTCCTCGCTGCTCAACAAGGTCGCGAAGGAGGACCGTGTCGTCGTCAACGAGCTGGCCGGCACCACCCGCGACCCGGTCGACGAGCTGATCCAGCTCGGCGGCGTCACCTGGAAGTTCATCGACACGGCGGGCATCCGCAAGAAGGTGCACCTCCAGCAGGGCGCCGACTACTACGCCTCCCTGCGCACGGCCGCCGCCGTCGAGAAGGCGGAGGTCGCGGTCATCCTGATCGACTCGACCGAGAACATCAGCGTCCAGGACCAGCGCATCATCACCATGGCCGTCGAGGCGGGCCGCGCGATCGTGATCGCCTACAACAAGTGGGACGAGCTCGACGAGGAGCGCCGCTACTACCTCGAGCGCGAGATCGAGACCGAGATGCAGCAGGTCGCCTGGGCGCCCCGGGTGAACGTCTCGGCGCTCACCGGCCGCCACATGGAGAAGCTGGTCCCGGCGATCGAGACCGCCCTCGCGGGCTGGGAGACGCGCGTCCCGACGGGGCGCCTGAACGCGTTCCTCGGCGAGGTCGTCGCCGCCCACCCGCACCCCGTCCGCGGCGGCAAGCAGCCCCGCATCCTGTTCGGTACGCAGGCGGGCAGCAAGCCCCCGCGGTTCGTCCTCTTCGCCTCCGGCTTCCTGGAGCACGGCTACCGGCGCTTCGTCGAGCGCCGTCTGCGCGAGGAGTTCGGCTTCGAGGGCACCCCGATCCACATCTCGGTGCGGGTGCGCGAGAAGCGCGGCGCCCAGCACAAGAAGAAGTAGGAGCGCGGGAGCAGCAGCGCGGTGTGGCGCCGGGGTCAGTAGCCCCGGCGCGGAGCGGGCGGCAGGGCCGCCGGGATGTGCGTCATTCCGGTCTGGTGCTGCCGCCCGTTCGTGTAGGCGGGGCTGCCGGCGTACGAGTACGCGGGCTGCGGCTGGGGGGCCGACGGAGGCTGCCAGCCGTCGGTCTGCTGCCAGGAGGGGCCGCTCCACCCGCTGCCGTACGCACTGCCGCCCGTGTACCCGCCGCCGTACGAGAACGCCGTGAAGCCGAGGTCCTCCTCGCCCGTGCGGTCGCCCGGAAGGGCCCGGAAGGACCGCAGGTACTCGGAGTACAGCGCGTCGTAGATCGGGGTGTGCGAGGCGGCCGTAACGCTGTCCCGGTCCCATACGGGGCGCATCGGGGAGACGGTGCTCGGATAGGACGGGGCGCGGGAGGAGTCGTATGAATGCACGTATCAGCCAACGAAACCGACGCCCTGCGGATGCGGGGTGAGGGGCGCGAAAACGCAGATCGCCGGGGGTGCGCGGGACGGACCGCGCACCCCCGGCGCACGCCGCCCGGCCCCCTCGGCGGGAGACCGGCGGCCGTTCCGGCGGCAGGGAGGGCGTCAGGCGCCCGGCGTACCGGCCAGGGGCATCGAGGCGGCCACCAGCTTGCCCGCGGCGGCGGCCTTGTCCAGTGCGTCGCGCAGCAGGTCCTCGCGGGGCTGCTGCCCGATGGAGCCGACCGGGGCGGCGTAGATGAGCACGCGCTGGGTCTTGTTGACGGCGGCCCGCCAGCCGTCGGTGACCGACAGGGCCTGGTGCGCCTGCCACCAGGAGACCGGACGGCCGCCGTCGAGGCCCGGCTGCAGCACGGCGTGCAGCTGGCCCGCGGCGAGCAGGACCGACCAGCCTGCGAGTCCGCCGGGGAGCTCGGAGGTGTCCGTGACGGGGATGAAGCCCTGCTCGATGAGGAGCGGGAGGAAGTCGTCCCCGGGGCCGTCGCTGCCGGGGCGGGCGATCGGTGCGGTGGGCTCGACGACCAGGGCCGGGTGCAGCTCGCCGCCGATCAGGACCAGGCCGCTGGTGATGCCGAGGACGGCCTGCCCGCCCGGGGTGCTCTGCGGGTTGCCCGCGGGGGCCGGGGCCGGGCTGTCGCCGGTGATGCTGGCGACGGCGCCCTGGAGCTGCTCCTCGGAGACGGTGACGACCTGCGAGGGGATGCAGGTGGCGTGCGCGAAGGCCAGGACGGCCGTCTCCTCGCCGACGAACAGCACCGTGCTGGTGGGGTCGCTCTGCGGGTCTCCGGGGGTGCGGCAGGAGGTGCAGTCGTAACTGCGCGGTGCGTCGTCGCCGACGAGCAGCCTGTCGGCTTCTTCGTCACCGATCTCGGCACGTACCTCATCACTGACGTCGAGCATGGGCGGCACGGGGTGGCTCCTCGGCATAGGTGCGGCGGGCCGGGGGGTTCCCGGCTCGCCGGGCTCAACGGCCGAGCGGTGGCCGGGGTCACGCCATGGGAGGGAACGGATTCGAACCCGGCCCCCGGAGGGGTGAACCGTCCGCCGGGGGCTTCGTTTTCGTGCCAACTCTTTTCTGGTTGTGTGCAGTTGGTGGGCGTTGCTGTTCGTTCCGGGTGCGTGGGGCGCGTCGGCCGACCGGGTGGGGCGCAGGGGCGCGCGGTGTGGCGTGCGGGGCGGGCCGGGCGCTCCTCCGTAGCGTGACCCGATGCCCAACCTCCGGATCCGGCGGGCCGCGCGCGGGGCCGCGGCCGCGCTGGTGCTCGTACTCCCGTGGGAGGCCGCCGCCTCCGCCGCCTCGGCCGGGGCACCGCCTCCGCCCGCGCCCGGACCGGCGGGCGCCGCGCACCCCGGTTCGCCCGGGGTCGTCGGCCACGGGCCGGGGGACTGCGGGCCGGGCGGGGAATGGCCCTGGGACTGCGTCGCCGACTGCGAGAGCGGCGGGCGCTGGGCGGTCAACACCGGCAACGGCTTCTACGGGGGGCTGCAGTTCTGGCAGCCGACGTGGGAGGAGTACGGGGGCCTTGCCTTCGCGGCACGGGCGGACCTGGCGAGCCGGGAGCAGCAGATCCGGGTCGCGGAGGACCTGCTCGGCGCGCAGGGGTGGGACGCGTGGCCGGTGTGTGCGAAGCGGTACGGGCTGGCGGGCCGGATGCACGTGGTGCGGGGCGGGGAGACGCTGGTGTCGATCGCGGCGAGGCGCCGGGTGGCGGGCGGGTGGCGGGCGCTGTACGAGGCGAACCGGGGGGTGATCGGGGAACGGCCGGAGCGGATCGCCGTGGGCGCGCTGCTGGCCCTGCCCCCGCCCGCCGCGTCCCCACCGCCCAAGGCGCCCGCAGCGGCCGTCCCGATGCCGGGCCCGGCCGCCCCGCCCAAGGCGCCCGCAGCGGCCGTCCCGGCTGCGCCGGGCAGGGTGCCCGCAGCGGCGGCCCCGGGTCCGGGCGCCCCGACGCCGCCGGCCGGGGCGCCCGCGCCCGGTGCGGGCCCCGCCCCGGGCCGTCCGGTTTCCGCGCCGGGCACGGTCGGGCCGGTGGCGGTGTCCGTCGGCGGACCGTCACGGGCGCAGCTCCCGCCGTCGCGCCCGCGCTGAACCCGGCGCCTTGGCGAAGCGCGCCCGGGCGGCCCGGAGGGGGGCCGTCCGCCGGGTGACCGGCAGACTGCTCCGCATGCTTGATGCCTCCGCACGACTGCTGCGCCTGCTGTCCCTGCTGCAAGCCCACCGGGAGTGGACCGGGGCCGATCTCGCCGACCGGCTCGGGGTGACCCCGCGCACGGTGCGGCGGGACGTCGACCGGTTGCGGGAACTCGGGTATCCGGTCAACGCCAGCCCCGGGACCGGAGGCGGCTACCAGCTGGGGGCCGGGGCCGAGATGCCGCCACTGCTGCTGGACGACGAGGAGGCCGTGGCGGTCGCCGTCGGCCTGCGCACCGCCGCGGGGAACGGGGTCGAGGGGATCGGGGAGGCCTCCGTACGAGCCCTCGCGAAGCTGGAGCAGGTGCTGCCGTCGCGGCTGCGGCGCCGGGTCTCGGCGCTCAACGAGTTCACCGTGTCCATGCTGCGCGACCCCCAGGGCTCCACCGTCGACCCCTCCGTCCTGACGGAGCTGGCCTCCGTCTGCCGGGACACCGAGCGGCTGCGCTTCGCGTACCGGGACCACGCGGGCACCGTCAGCCGCCGCACCGTGGAGCCGCACCGGCTGGTGTGCACCGAGCGGCGCTGGTACCTCGTCGCCTGGGACCTGGACCGGGAGGCCTGGCGCACCTTCCGGGCCGACCGGATCGAGCCCAGGCCCCCGCACGGCCCCCGGTTCACCCCGCGCCCGCCGCCGGCCGAGGACCTGGCCGCGTACGTCTCCCAGGGCGTGTCGCAGGGCGTGTACGCGGCCCTGGCGCTGATCCGGCTGAAGATCCCGGCCGAGGAGGCGGCGCTGGTCGTCGGACCCAGCGACGGAACCCTCGAACCGGTCGACGCGGAGAGCTGCCTGCTGCGCACCGGGGCGGTGAACCTGACCGTTCTGGTGATTCACCTCATGTTGCTCGGCTGTGAGTTCGAAGTCATCGAGCCGCCGGAGCTGACGGACCGGATCAGGGCGGCGCGGGATCTCCTGGGACGGGCCGTGGACTCCGTTCGCGTGGAGAAAATGTAAGGGAACTGAGGGGTAATCACCTGGTCCGGTCCAAGAGGACGCGGCAATCCCCGGCGGGAATTGCCCCTCTCCCGGACGGAATTCCATACGGTCTTCCGGGCGGGCGTGTCGTACACCGGAAAACAATGGGGCGCTGTCGATATTCTGTGACACAAGCGTGACCCGGGACGGACTAACGTGCCGGTCGGCCGCTGACGGTCCGGCGCCATCCGCGGGCCCCGTGGCGGGAACGGCGGAGGCGGGCCGGGTCGGTGACCCGGCCCGCCTCGGTGTCGCGGGGGAGGCGGTGCGTACCGTCCCGCGGACGTCAGCCGCCGGTCACCGGACGCGCCGCTGCGCCCCGGGCGGGAGCCCGCTCGGTGTGCGCCGGACGGCGGCTGCCGACCGGGGTGACCGGGGTCCGCTCGGAGCGGATCACGTGCGCCCTGATGGCCGCGTGCGCGGCGGGGCGGGGCGCCGGCGAGTGCCCGGTGGCCGCGCCCGCGGGGACGGCGGGGGCGGCGGGGGCGGCGGACGGGGCGGAGCTGACGGGGGCGGCGGGGGCCGCGGGCTCGGCGGCCGCGCCGGGATCCGGCGCCGTCGCCCCGGCGGTGTCCGCGTCCAGCCTGAGCTGCCACTTGCCGCCCGCGGAGAGCAGCGGGGTGAGCGCGACGGCGACCGGCGCGGGCATCCGCCCGGTCTCGGCACGGCGGCGCAGCAGCTCGCGCAGCTCGAAGACGTGGGCCTCGACGCGGGCGATGAGCGGCTCGAACCAGGGGAGCGCCAGCAGGATCAGCAGCCCCGCGGTCCAGCCGAGCAGGACGTCGCTGACCCAGTGGGTCCCCAGGTAGACGGTGGTGGCGCCGACGCTCAGGGAGACGACGGCGGACACCACGGACAGCACCCGCCGGGTGACCACGGTGGAGGCCAGATAGGCCAGGATTCCCCAGGTCACGACGGCGTTGGCGGTGTGGCCGGAGGGAAATATATCGCCGCCCGCGAAGAGCTCGGCGGAGCCGATCTCGGTGGCGTAGTGCGGGCCGAGACGGCCGAGGCCGATCTTGACGGCCCCGACGGTGACGTTGAGCAGCAGCAGCGCCACGCCGAGGGTGATCAGCGGGCGGAGGGTGTGCTGGCGCCAGGAGCGCCAGCCGAGCCAGGCGGCGACCATCACCGCGGTGGGTCCGCGCTGGCCGAGCACGACGAGGTAGTCGAGGAAGGCGTGCAGCTGCGGCCACTGCTCGTAGGGGCGGAAGAACATGACCTGCCAGTCCAGCCGGACGAGCCAGGACGTGGTCAGTACGGCCACCACGATCGCGAGGTAGAAGGCCAGCGTCGATCCCAGGAGCACGACGCGGTGCCGGCTCATCTGCGGGGTTTGCAGATGAGCCGGTCGCTCTGGTTCCCGGTCCAGCCGGGCGAACACCCGCTCCAGACGGGGCAGGATTAGGTCGGTACGCACTCAATCGACGTTACCGCGCGTTGCTGGGCGCCCCGGGCGAATCGCGCGCTTTGTGATGACCATGTGATGTGGAGTTGGTCTCACGCGGGACGTAATTGCCGCTATTTCGAGCGCGGTTGGAGTCCGGTTGATCCACTGTTACCGCAATTCGTTTCGCACACTTACCTGTGCTTTATCGCCGCAGCCCGCGTCCTTTGCTGGAAGATGGATCGGAATGTCTCATTCCGTTATCTCCGCAAGGGCTCCCGCAGCCCCGCGCAGACCCCGCGCAGCTTCGCGCAGACCCCGTGGGGACCTACGGGGGCCCGGAGCCGTTCAGCCAGAACGCCCCGTAGACCGCCGAGGCCGCTCCCGCCGCCCCCAGCACCAGGACCGCCCACCGCGTCCGCCACCGGGCCAGGGCCACCGCCACGGGCAGCAGCAGCGGGAAGGCCGGCAGCAGCAGCCGCGGCTTGGAGCCGAAGTACCCCGACGCGCACAGGGCCAGCGCCACCACCACCCCGCCGTACACGAGCAGCGGCACCGGCTGCCGCTGCCGTACGCACCGCACGTACAGCCACAGCACCAGTGCGACCCCGGCGATCAGCCCGACCCCGGCCGCGAAGCCCGCGGAGGCCGGAGCGCCCGGGGAGGCCAGCTTCGCCCCGACGAAGCGGGCGAAGGCCCAGCCGCCGTCGAAGCCGTTGCCCCAGCCCGCCTGCACGTCCAGGTAGCCGAACAGCCCGCCCCCGGTGCGCGCGCCGACCCACAGCACGTACGCCGCGGCCCCCAGCGGGGCCAGCAGGGCGCCCGTGGCCATCCGCCACGACCGCTCCCCGCGCCGCAGCGCCAGGGCGAGCGCCACCCACACCGCCGCGACCACCGCGGCACCGACCGGGCGGGTCAGCCCGGCCCCGGCCGCCAGCAGTCCCGCGGTCAGCCACCGGCCGCGCAGGGCCCCGTACAGCGCCCAGGCGGCGAGCGCGGTGAACAGGGCCTCGCTGTACGCCATGGACTGCACGATCCCGACGGGCAGCACCGCCCACAGCGCCACGGCCAGCACCCCGGCCCGGCGGCCGTACAGCAGGTCGGCCACGGCGAAGATCCCCCAGGCGGCCGCGAGCCCCGCGAGCGCCGACACCACCAGGCCCGATGAGCCGTACGAGAGCCCGGTCACGGCCGACACCAGCCGCTCCAGCCAGGGCAGGAGCGGGAAGAAGGCCAGGTTCGAGTGGACGTCCCCGTTCGGGAGGACCACCTCGTAGCCGTACCCGCCGGCCGCGGTGCGGGCGTACCAGAGCGAGTCCCAGCGGGCCGACAGCAGCGTGTGCGGGCTGCTGCCCGCGGCCGCGCTCCAGCCGCCGAGGACGATCAGCCCGAGCAGCCTGACCGCCGCGAAGACGGCCAGCGCGGGCGCGGCCCGGCGAAATCCAAGATCTTTCACGGGCATGATTATCGGTGGCGGCGCCCCGTGGGCGCGGCCGGGCACCACGAGCCGTGAGCGCGCGCGTACGCGGGGGAAGCGCGCGTGTACGCGGGGGTGAAGAAGCGGCCCGGCGAGTGGCGTACGCCACACGCCGGCCGCCTCCGGGATGAGAGCTTGACCACGTGGGCGACAGGCGAACTCGCGTACGCTGACCGTTCACTCGCGTGTCGATGCCGGACCCGTCGGAAGCCGCACAGCGCACCATCCCCGCGGCCCCACAGACGCTGGTCCGCCGAGTGCGGGGGGATCACCTGGGAGGTACATGCATGTCGGGGACGAACACGGCCGACCGCAGGACCCCCAGCCCCTGGCAGCGGCTCCGCGCGGCATCCGGCGGGGCCAACCGCTGGGTCGTCCTGGCGGTGCTCTGCGTCAGCCTGGTCCTCGTCGCGCTCGACGCGACGATCCTGCACGTCGCCGTCCCGTCCGTCACCGAGGACCTGCGCCCCGGCCCGATCGAGCTCCTCTGGATCGTCGATGCCTACCCGCTGGTCTGCGCCGCCCTGCTGATCCTCTTCGGCACCCTCGGCGACCGGGTCGGCCGCCGCCGCATCCTCCTCCTCGGCTACGGGCTCTTCGGCGCGGCGTCCGCGCTGGCGGCCCTCGCCGACAGCGCCCAGGTCCTCATCGCCGCCCGCGCGCTGCTCGGCATCGGCGGCGCGATGATCATGCCAGCCACGCTGTCGATCCTGCGCCAGGTCTTCCCCGACCGGCGCGAGCGGGCCCTCGCCATCGGCATCTGGACCGCCGTCGCCGCCGTCGGCGCCGCCAGCGGACCGGTGCTCGGCGGCTTCCTCGTCCAGCACTTCTGGTGGGGCTCCGTCTTCCTCATCAACATCCCGCTCATGGCACTGATCCTCCCGCTGGGCCGCTGGCTGCTCCCCGAGTCGAAGGGCTCCTGCGACGGGCCCTGGGACGTGCTCGGCGCGCTGATGGCCGCCGCCGGAGTGCTCGGCTCCGTGCTCGGCGTCAAGCGCCTGGGCGCCGAACGGCAGCTGCTCGACGCCGAGGCGATGGTCCCGCTGTTCCTCGGGGCGGCGCTGCTCGTGCTGTTCGTACGGCGCCAGAGGCGGCACACGCACCCGCTGATCGACATGCGGCTGTTCTCCCGCGCTGCCTTCACGACCTCCGTCGGCTGCATCGTGCTCGCCATGCTGGCGCTGGTCGGCCTGGAGCTGATCGCCGTCCAGTACCTCCAGCTGGTGCTGCACCTCAGCCCGCTGGAGACCGGCCTGCGGCTGCTGCCGCTGACCTTCGCCGCCATGGCCGCCGGCGCCACCGGGTCCTACACCCTGACCCGGATCGGCCCGCGGACCATGGTCTCGCTGGGCTTCCTGCTCACTGCCTTCGCCGTGCTGCTGCTGACCCTGATGGGGCAGCAGGACCGTCCCGTCCTGCTCACCGTGGGCTTCATCCTGCTCGGCTTCGGGCTCCAGACCACCCTCTTCGGCGCGTACGAGTCGATGCTGAGCGAGGCCCCCGCGGCCACCGCCGGCGGCGCCGCCTCCATCGGCGAGACCTCGTACCAGCTGGGCGCGGGCATGGGCATCGCGCTGCTGGGCAGCGTGATGAACGCCGCGTACGCCCCGGGGCTCGCGCGGGTGCCGGGGGTCTCGGCGGCGCAGTCGGAGGGCGCCGCCCATTCGCTGGGCGAGGCCTACCAGATCGCCGCGCAGCTCGGCGGGCCCGCGGGGGCGTCGCTGTACGAAGCCGCCCGGCACTCCTTCGTGCACGGGCTGCACGTGACCCTGGCGGTGAGCGCGGGGCTGCTGCTCGCGGGGGCGGCGATGGCGCTGAAGCTGCCGCGGGTGATGGAGTGCGGGGTGCCTGGCGGCGAGCCGGGCGGGGACGTGGCGGTGCGACTGCCTGTCCAGGGGGGTGGGCAGCGGGTCGGCGGGGTGCCTTCGCAGTCCGCCGGTGAGTCGTATCCGGCTCCTGCGGAGCGCGCGGGCTGATCGTGCCGGGCCGCGGTGCCGCGGTGCCGCTGTAGGCCCGGGTGCGTGCCCGCGTGCGGCGCCGTTGCCGGGGGCGCTGCCCCCGGACCCCCGCGCCTCAAACGCCGGCGGGGCTGAATCATGGCCGTGCTGATCATGGCCGGGGTGGGGGTGGACGGGTGGGGAAGGGGGCGTCTAGCGTCGGGGAACGCCGCGCGAAAACTTGCGCTGACAGGTTCCGACTCAGGCCGCCGGGAGGCCCCGTGTCCGCGTTCCAGCCCCATGATCCCCTCGGGCTCGACGAGCTCCTCGGCCCGGAGGACCTCGCCATCCGCGACACCGTCCGCGGCTGGGCCGCCGACCGGGTGCTGCCGCACGTCGCCGAGTGGTACGAGAAGGGCGAGCTGCCGGAGATCCGCGAGATCGCCCGCGAGCTCGGCTCGCTCGGCGCCCTCGGGATGTCGCTGACCGGCTACGGCTGCGCCGGTGCCAGCGCCGTCCAGTACGGCCTCGCCTGCCTGGAGCTGGAGGCCGCCGACTCCGGCATCCGCTCGCTGGTGTCCGTACAGGGGTCCCTCGCGATGTACGCGATCTGGAAGTACGGCTCCGAGGAGCAGAAGCAGCGCTGGCTGCCCGGCATGGCCGCCGGCGAGCTGATCGGCTGCTTCGGGCTGACCGAGCCGGACCACGGATCCGACCCCGCGGGCATGCGGACGTACGCGAAGCGCGACGGCACCGACTGGGTGCTGAACGGGCGCAAGATGTGGATCACCAACGGATCGGTGGCCGCGGTCGCCGTGGTGTGGGCGCAGACCGACGAGGGGATCCGCGGCTTCGCGGTGCCCACCGACAGCGCCGGGTTCTCCGCCCCGGAGATCCGGCACAAGTGGTCGCTGCGCGCCTCGGTGACGAGCGAGCTGGTCATGGACGGCGTACGGCTGCCCGCGGACGCGGTCCTGCCCGGCGTCACCGGTCTCAAGGGCCCGCTGGGCTGTCTCAGCCACGCGCGGTACGGGATCATCTGGGGGTCCATGGGCGCGGCGCGCGCCAGCTTCGAGTCCGCGCTCGACTACTCCAGGACCCGGGAGCAGTTCGGCAAGCCGATCGGCGGCTTCCAGCTCACGCAAGCCAAGCTCGCGGACATGGCCCTGGAACTCCACAAGGGCATCCTGCTGGCCCACCACCTGGGCCGGCGCATGGACGCGGGCACCCTGCGGCCGGAGCAGATCAGCTTCGGCAAGCTCAACAATGTCCGCGAGGCCATCGAAATCTGTCGGACCGCGCGGACCATCCTGGGTGCCAACGGGATCTCCCTCGAATACCCCGTCATGCGGCACGCCACCAACCTCGAATCGGTCCTCACCTACGAGGGCACCGCCGAGATGCACCAACTGGTGCTGGGCAAGGCGCTCACCGGGCTCGACGCCTTCCGGTGAGGGCCCTGCCTAGCTCTGGTTGAAGAAGTCGCGCGAACGGCCGCCGGGCTCACCGCTCACGATCTGGGTGTCGGCCGGGGTCAGCAGGAACACCCTGGTCGCCACCCGCTCGATCGATCCGCGCAGCCCGAAGGTCAGTCCGGCCGCGAAGTCGACCACGCGCTTCGCGTCGCCCGGGTCCATCGACGACAGGTTGACGATCACCGGGACGCCCTCGCGGAACAGCTCGCCGATGCCGCGCGCGTCCCGGAAGCCGTCCGGGGTGACCGTGGCGATCCGGCGTCCCTGGTCGACGGCCGACTCCGAGGCCACCTTGACCCGGGGGTCGGTGACCCACGCGTCGCCGGGGCCGGAAACCGAGCCGCCCTGGGCGGCCTCCGCGTAGTCGTCGTCGTAGTAACGCTCGTCGTCGCTGTCTTCCACGAGACCCAGCCAGGCACTCGCTTTGCGCACCGAACCCATGGACGCCTCCTTTCACCGCGGTCAGTCTGTCTTCTCTCCGCTGCCCCTATGGTCGTCCATGATGCTGACAACGCGCCAAGTGGATAGTCGGCGCGCACAGGTTTCGTGACGGTACTGGTGCAGAACATCCGTTGCACGGTCAAGGATCCAGGCGGCTACCACTGCTGACTGAGTGAAAATACGACTGCTGCGGCCTTACGGGTGAGCGGTGCGGACGTACGGGTGACGCGAGGGGCTCGCTACGATGCCCCGCAGGCAGGCGTACGACCCACGGGGGAGCAGATTGTTCGGCATCGTCAGACCTTGCACGCACCGGCTCGGGGAGCGGTTCAAAGCGGAGTGGATGGCCCATCTGTGCGGGCTGTGCCTGGCACTTCGCGGGGACCACGGCCAGTTCGCCCGGATCGTCACGAACTACGACGGTTTGCTGGTCTCCGTTCTGACGGAGGCTCAGTCCGGTCCGGCTCCCGGCGCGCGCCGCACCGCGGGTCCCTGTCCCCTGCGCGAAATGCGCACGGCCGCGGTGGCCCAGGGCGAGGGGGCGCGGCTCGCGGCCGCCGTCTCGCTCGTGCTGGCCTCCGCGAAGGTGCGGGACCACGTCGCGGACCGGGACGGGCTGTTGGCCCGGGCGCCCCTCGCCCTGGCCGCCCGTACGGTCGCCCGCGGCTGGGACCGGGCCGGTGCCCGGACCGGAGCCTCGCTCGGGTTCGACACGGCGGTGCTCGTCGACGCCGTGGACCGGCAGGGGGCCATCGAGACCCTGGCCGGCCCCGGCACGCCCGTGCTCGTCGTGACCGAGCCGACGGAGACCGCCACGGCCGCCGCCTTCGCGCATACCGCGCAGCTGGCCGGACGGCCAGGCAACGCCCCCGCGCTCGCCGAGGCGGGCCGGTACTTCGGGCGGCTCGCGCACCTGCTGGACGCGGTGGAGGACCAGGGCGCCGACGCCGAGGCGGGCGCCTGGAACCCGCTCACCGCCACCGGGACCCCGCTCGCCGAGGCCCGGAGGCTGTGCGACGACGCCCTCCGGGGCATCCGGCTGGCACTGGACGAGGTCGAGTTCGCCGACGCGGGCCTCGCCCACCGGCTGCTCGTGCACGAGCTGCGCACCTCCGTGGACCGGGCCTTCGGGACCCTGAGCTGCGGGCACGACCACACCGGCACGGCATCGGCCGGGCAGGGCGGCAGCCCGTACGGGGGCCGGCCCTACGGGAGCCCGCCGCACGGGAGCCAGCCGTACGGCGGCCAGGGCGCAGGCAACCCGTACGCGCAGAACCCCTACGGCGGCCCGCCCCAGGGCGGCGCCCCGTACGGCGGGGGAGCCCCCGGCGGCCCCGGCGTGCCCCCCTCGGGCCCGGGCGGCGGCGGCTTCGGAGGCGGCGGCGGCTTCGGCGGGCCGACCCCGCCGAAGCCGCGCCGCGGGCTGCTCGCCGGCTGCGCGGTCGCCATCGGCCTGTTCTGCACGTGCCGGATCTGCTGCGCCGACGAGTACGAGGGCCCCTGGTCCCGCAAGAAGCGCAAGGGCTGCTGCAACAACTGCGACTGCCCGTCGGGCTGCGACTGCGACGGCTGCTGCTGCCCCTGCGATTGAGACCCCGTCAGATTCCACAGGTCCGGACGGGGTACCCCCGGGTTCCCGTCCGGACCGGCGTGGAAGGGTTGAGCGGCATGAGCGACGACGCGGACGATCCGCACACCGACTGGCGGAAATGGCACGAGCGACGGCTGGCCGCCGTGTCCGCCCCCTACGGCCCCCTCGCGCTGACCGGAACCCACTGGCTCGCCGACTACCCGGAAGGTCGACTTCCGGCCGTTCCGGGGCGCTGGCGCGCGACCGGCGGCGCGGTGACGCTGACCGCCGCCGCCGGGGACTCCCTGTGCCTCGACGGCGAGCCCCTCACGGGCGAGGCCGTACTCGGCGCCGACGAGGATCCGCCGTCGGACTCCCGGGTCTCCTCGGGCGAGGTCCGGCTCGTCGTGATCCGGCGGGAAGGGCAGTGGGCGGTCCGCGTCTTCGATCCCGGCTCCGAGGCCCGCCGGTCCTTCGCCGGCATCGAGGCCACCCCGTACGACCCGGCCCTCGCGCTGCCGGGCCGCTTCCGCCCGTACGCCGAGGACCGGACCGTCCAGGTCGAGAACGCCGACGGGCGGGCCCGGGGCCTCGGGCTCGGCGGGGAGCTCGTCTTCGCCCACGAGGGCGCCGAGCGCACCCTCCAGGTCGCCGTCGACGAGGACGACGGCAGTCTGTGGGCCGTTTTCGGCGACGCCACCGGCGGCCGCTCCAGCTACCGCTTCCGCTTCCTGAAGCCCGGCGCCCCCGCGCCCGACGGCTCGATCACCGTGGACCTCAACCGCGCGGTGCTGCCGCCCTGCGCCTTCGCGGACCACTTCGTGTGCCCGTTCCCGCCACCGGGGAACACGCTGCCCTTCGAGGTGGCGGCAGGAGAGCGGCGGCTGAAAGCCGCCCTTGCGACCGATATCTGACGACAGCACACTCCCGTCAGTGCTTGTCAGGGACACGGCGTGTTCATCTGCGCTACCCGTGCCCCTGCTGCGCCTCACGGGCTCCGGCACCCCCACGATCGCCGGGCCCCCGAACCCTCCCGGAGGACGATAAGTGAGGATCAAGAGCATCACCCGTACCAGGCTGCTCGCGGCGGCCACCGGCCTGGCCGCCGTAGCCGCGCTCGCCGCCCCCACCGCCGCCAGCGCGGACACCCAGGACGGCGGGTTCAGCGCCTCCCGTCTCGCCTCGGCCGGCGCATCCGTCCTGCGCGCCGACGTCGCCGGCACCGCCTGGCACACCGACCCCGCCACCGGGACCCTCGTGGTCACGGCCGACTCCACCGTCTCCGCCGCCTCCCTCGCGAGAATCAAGCGCGAGGCGGGCGCCGACGCCGGTGCCCTGCGCATCGAACGCACCCCCGGCAAGCTGACCAAGCTGCTCTCCGGCGGCGACGCCATCTACGCGTCGAGCTGGCGCTGTTCGCTCGGCTTCAACGTGCGCAGCGGAAGTACGTACTACGCGCTCACCGCCGGGCACTGTACGGACGGCGCCGGCACCTGGTGGAGCAACTCCGCCAAGACCACCGTGCTCGGCTCGACCGCCGGGTCCAGCTTCCCCACCAACGACTACGGCCTGATCAAGTACGCCAGCAACTCGCCGGTCCCGCCCGGGACCGTCGGCAGCCAGGACATCACCAGCGCGGTCAACGCCACCACCGGCATGGCCGTCAAGCGCCGCGGGTCCACCACCGGCACCCACAGCGGTTCGGTCACCGGCCTCAACGCCACCGTCAACTACGGCGGCGGCGACGTCGTCTACGGCATGATCCGCACCAACGTGTGCGCCGAGCCCGGCGACAGCGGCGGCCCGCTCTACTCCGGCACCCGCGCCGTCGGCCTCACCT
The DNA here is from genome assembly GCF_042717785.1 of Streptomyces sp. NPDC058619. Taxonomy (NCBI): domain Bacteria; kingdom Bacillati; phylum Actinomycetota; class Actinomycetes; order Kitasatosporales; family Streptomycetaceae; genus Streptomyces; species Streptomyces sp. NPDC058619. The sequence goes on along the minus strand of NZ_JBHXQN010000049.1, from coordinate 14,871 downwards.
CCGGGGGCAGCGGCAACTGCTCCTCCGGCGGGACCACGTTCTTCCAGCCCGTGGTCGAGGCCCTCAACGCCTACGGGGTCAGCGTCTACTGACGGTGACCCACGCGCCCCCGGACGCACCCCTGGACGTCCTCCCGCCATCTGGGAGGATGTCCAGGGTGTCCACGGGGGAGGCTTGCGCATGAAACGCATCGGAGTGACCGGCCACCGGTCCATCCCCGACAGGGCGCTCGGCCACGTGGAGAGCGCCCTGCGGGCCGTACTGGGCCGTCACGAGGGCCCGTTGGAGGCCCTTTCCAGCCTCGCCGACGGGGCGGACCAGCTGTTCGCCGCCATCGCGCTCGAATGCGGCGCCGACCTCACCGTGGTCATCCCCAGCGGGGACTACGAGGACGCCTTCGAGGACGCCGAGGCCCTGGCCCGCTACCGGGGGCTCAAGCGCCGGGCCGCCCAGGAGGTGCGGATGGACTTCGCCCACTCCACCGACGAGGCCTACTACGCCGCCGGCACCTACATCGCCGACTCCTGCGACCGGCTCGTCGCCGTCTGGGACGGACTGCCCGCGCGCGGGCACGGCGGAACCGCCGAGATCGTCGCCTACGCCCGGACGCTCGGCAAGCCGGTCACCGTCATCTGGCAGGCGGGCGCGACCCGGGACTGAGCCGCGCCCCCGCCCCCCCGGACGGCCGTCAGCTGCTGTGCCGGGCCAGCCAGTCCGTGTGCTGCGGCGAGACGTACCGCTCGGTCTCGTACACCGACGAGGGCCACTGGGACTCGGTGATCGTCGTCTGCATCACGACCATCATCGCCGCCAGGTCCTGCTCGATCAGGGTGTGCGCCTCGATCAGCGGATGGTGGCGGCGCACCTCGTTCCAGGCGATCCCGGCCGCGGCGGCCGCGCTCAGCAGCCCGGTCAGCTCCGCGCCCGGACCCGAGCCGAACATCCCGAACACCGCGAACAGCAGGGCCAGACAGGTCAGCAACACGATCGTCCACGACCACAGCGCCGTCGCCCGGCGGGACACCTCCGTCCGCCGCCGGTACCAGTTGCGCTGCTCGATCAGCCGGTCCCGGACGTACGTCTCGCGCCGCGCCGGGTAGCCCATCCCGCGCAGCCGCTCCATCGCGCCGGTGATCTCCCCGCCCTCCGGTACCTCCCCGGCGGCCCGCGGATCCTCCCAGCCCATCTTGCGCAGCTCGTCCAGGCCCTTCTCCAGCCGGGTCCGGTACGTCGCCCCCACGTCGGCGGCATCGATGCCGAACGGCGCGCCGTGCACGGCGTACCGCCACGCGAGGGACTTGATGAACTCCGCCGCACTGCGGTTGAGCTGCCACTGCGGGCGGGCCCGCCGCCTGGTCGCCCGTACGCCCACGGCCAGCACCCCGGCGTACGCCAGCGCGCTCAGCAGCCCGAACAGGCGCACCGGGCCGAGCTCCGGGCCCGCCGGCAACGCGGCCGCCCCCGCCGCCGTGACCAGCAGCAGCAGCTGGGCACGGGTCGCCTGGGTGGACTCCCGCTGGCGGGAGACCGCGGCCCGGTCGGTGTGGTGGAAGAGGGCCGGCAGGTCCTCGTTTCGAAAGGTCATGCTGTCGGTCACAGCGCCCCCTGCTGTCGGGTGGCGGGCGGCGGGGCCGCGCGGCCCCGCCGCCCGCGGTCGGATCACACGGCGAGGGGCTCCAGGTCCCGGTGGACCCGCCGCTCGTCGCGGGCGTAGCGGGTCAGGCCGTGCTCCTCGCCGAGCAGCCGGGTCAGTTCGGCCACCGCCTCCGCACGGACCCGGGCCGCCTCCTCCTTGCGGCCCATGGAATCCAGGCTGACCGCCATGTTGGAGGCGCTCGCCAGGGTCTCCGGGTGGTGCACCCCGAGCGCCTCGCGCAGCCGCATCACGGACAGGCGCTCCAGCTCCAGGGCACCCTCCGGATCGCCCAGGTCGGCCCGGGCGTTGGCCAGGTTGAGGTGCGCGAAGATCGTGTGCGGGTGGTTGTCGCCCAGCACCTCGCGCATGTGCCGGATCGTCTGCCGCAGCATCGGCTCCGCCGTCTCCGCCGCCCCCGTGCCCCAGTGGAAGACCGCCAGGTTGTTGACGGCCGCCAGGGTGTACGGGTGACGCTCGCCCGGCACCTTCATGTACTCGTCGACCACCTCCTGCGCCAGGTCCCGCGCCGCGCCCGGGTCCCCGGTCGCGAACAGGTCCGCGGCCAGGTTCAGCTCGCAGGCCAGCAGGTCCGGGTTGACCGAGGTGTACTTGGCCCGGTAGCGGCCCCGGGTCGCCGTCGTCAGCCGCAGCGCGTCCTCCAGCTCGCCGGCCCGGCGCAGCGACACCGCCAGGTTCTTCGCCGCCGACAGCGTGCCCGGGAACGCCCAGCCGAGCTGCCGCTTGTAGATCTCGTACGTCCGGGCCAGCAGCTGCACCGAGTCGTCGTAGCGGCCCACCTCACGCAGGTCCCGGGCCAGGTTCTGGGCCGAGGACAGGGTGTACGGGTGGTCCGGTCCCAGCACCTCCGTACGCCGGTCGAAGACCTCCTGGTCGATCTCCCGGGCCCGGGAGTACTGCCCGACCATGCGCAGGTTCAGCGCCAGGTTGTTCGCGGCGGCCAGGGTGCGCGGGTGCGCCTCGTGGAAGATCTGCCCGAAGCCCTCGTGCGCGGCCGTCGCCAGCTCCATCGCCTCGCCGTAGCGGCCGAGCGCGCCCAGGTCCATCGCCAGGCCGCTGGTGGTCATGTACGTGTGCGGGTGCGAGGCCCCGAGGGCGTCCCGCTGCCGCTCCAGCGTGCCCTCGTCCAGCTCCATCGCCTCCACGAAGCGGCCCTGCGAGCGCAGGATGTTCGAGAGGTGGAACCGGAGGTAGAGGTACTGCAGGTCGTCGCCGCCCAGGGTCTCCTTCCAGACCTCGCGCAGCTCCTCGCCCAGCTGGTGCGCGGCCTTGAAGTCACCGCGCTTCCACAGGTAGCGCACCCGGTCGATCAGCAGCCGGCGGGTCTCCGGCTCCTTGCAGTGGCGGGCGTCGGACGGGGTCAGGTGCGGCCAGATCGTATTGAACCGCGGCCACGTCTCCGGGTTGTCTATCGGCTCGTCGTCGTCCGGCCGGGCACCCGCCAGGATCCGGTGCACCGCGTGCCGGGCCTCGTGCTGCTCCTCCTCCGAGAGCTGCGCCCGGATGACCGCCTGGACCAGGCGGTGGACCTGGATGCTGTTGCTGACCTGGTCGACCTTGGCCAGCGCGAACCGGCCGATCTCCCGGATCACCCGGCCCAGCACCAGCTTCTCCTGGAGGGAGGAGTCGTACGGCTTCAGCGCGTCGATCATCTCCTTGCTGTAGAGGAGGTTGGCCGAGATCGGCTCCGGCGCGAAGAAGGCGCACAGCTGCAACAGCCGTACGGCGGCGGGGGAGCGGGACTGGAGCCGCTCGATGGACACGTTCCAGGTGGCGGCCACCGGCTCCGGGTACCCGGGCGGCTGGTTCAGGCCCAGCACCCGGGCGGCCTGCTGCGCGAGCTGCTCGAGGTACGCGGACACCGGGGTCGCGGTCTCCGCGATCCAGGCACCGGCCTGCTCCACGGCCAGCGGCAGGTCGCCCACCGCCACGGCCACCTGCTCGGCGTCGTCCTGGGACAGGCCGGGCGCCCGGCGCTGGAGGTGCTCGATGGACTCCTCGCGCAGGAAGACGTCCACGGGCAGCGCGTCTCCGTACTGCGACCAGGACTGGTTGCGGGAGGTCACCAGCACGTGGCCCGGACCGCCCGGCGGGAAGAACCGCTTGAGGGTCTCGGGATCGTCGGCGTTGTCGAAGACCAGCAGCCAGCGCGCGGACGGGACCCCGCGCCGGAGCAGGTCTATCGCCTCCTGCGAGGCGGACGCCATGTCCTCCCCGGTCTGCGCCCCCAGCCGTACGGCCAGCTCGGCGAGGGCCGCGACCACGTCGTCGGTCTGCTCCGAGGAGATCCACCACACCAGATCGTAGTCGGCCATGAACCGGTGCACGTACTCCAGGGCCACCTGGGTCTTGCCGACGCCGCCGAGCCCGTACAGCGTCTGCGGCTGCGGCAGCACGACGGCCATGCCGCCGCCGAGCTGGTCGCGCATCCGCTCCAGCACGATGCTGCGGCCGGTGAACCCGGTGTTGCGGGGCGGCGCGTTCCAGATCTTCGGGACGGTCCCCGGGAACCGGGGGCCGGGCTGCGAGGCGCTGTTGACGCTGTCGGGCAGGGCCATCGGCCGCTCCACCGCGCGCAGCAGGGTGGTGGTGGCGTGCACCTCGTCCAGCCGGAACAGGTCCACCGGGTTGCGGTCGATGTAGGGCGTGGCGAGCCGTACGTCGCCCACGCGCAGCGGCACCAGCTGGCGTCGGCCGCCGGTCGGGTCCTCGGCGGCCGCCCGGTTCCACACGTCCACGGCCCGGGCCGACTTGAGGTAGGCGCTGGAGAGCAGCACCACGGTGCGGGCGGCGGTGTCGACGCTGATGCCCGCGCCGCCGAGCGTGTCGCCGGAGCCCGACCCCGCACCGGCTCCGGCGGCCGCTCCGCCGGCCGGCGCCGGTTCGGCGGAGACGTCCCGGGGGACGACCCGGAAGCCGGCCCGGGTGAGCACCGACTCGATCCAGTCGGCCCACATCCGGTTCTCGGCGACGTACGAGAGGAACAGGTCGGCGGGCAGGGCGGGGCGGCGCCGGGTGAAGGCGTCCCGGATGCGCAGCCGGACCTCCTCGCCGATGACCGGCATCGCGGTGATCTCGCCGCCGGTGACCACGGTGGTGAGGCGTTCGAAGGCGGACAGCAGGGAGTTGGTGAGCCCGGCCTCGTCGCCGAAGGTCGCCAGGGTCTCCTCGTACGCGTAGTACGGGCGGTAGGGGATCTCCACCGCGCCCCAGTAGGAGGTGAGCTCGTCACCGACCAGGCCGTTCGGGAAGCGGTCGAACTTGATCCGGGCCAGGGCCCGGCCGGCGTCGGCCTTCTCCTTCTCGCCCTCGTCGATCCGCATCGGGACCGGGTAGATCGTGATGCCGCGGTCGTTGAACCGCTCGTCGATCTGCCGGGCGACGGAGGCGGCGCCGTCGATGGACTGGTCGGAGAGGGTGAAGCAGTCGACGAGGACGTCCGGGAGGTGGACGGTGCAGATGTCCGCGATGTCGGACAGGCCGGTGCGGCTGTCGATGAGGACGTAGTCGTAGTTGCGCTTCATGTCCGCGCGTAAGGCGTCGAAGAACAGCCCGCCGCCGAGCCGGTCGTAGAAGTTGTCCCAGTCGAAGGTGGAGACGGTCGCGGAGTACTCGCGGTTCTGCCGGCCCGCGGAGACGAAGTCGAGGGTGCCGCCGTCCGGGAACTCCCAGCCGAGGGCCTCCGGGGTGAGCGAGACCGCGTGCGGCTGGATGCGCGCGTAGTCCTTGTGCCAGTCCTCGGCCCGCGCCACCGGGCTGGTCGCGGCCCAGGCGTACTCGCTGATCAGGTCGATGACCCCGGTGGTGGCGCCGAGCGTGGACGGGTCCAGGAAGGGGTGGAAGAAGCGGTGCAGGCCCGGGGCCTCCAGGTCCCAGTCCACGGCGAGGACCCGCTTGCCGTTGGCGGCGAGGATCCAGGCGGTGTTGGCCAGTGCCATGGTGCGGCCGGTACCGCCCTTGTACGAGTAGAAGGTGACGATCCGTCCGTCACGACTGTCGCTGTCACGACTCGCTGTCATCCGCGTCCCCCCGGTCGATGTCGGCGTCGTTGCCGTCGTTGCTTGCGGTGTGCGCGCGCTGGGCATCGGGCGGGAAGGGGACGGACGGCGCGGGTGTGAACGGCTCGTTCATCCCCATCGGCCCGATCAGCCGCGGTCGTTCGGTGTGGGTGTTGCCGGCCGGCAGGTACACCTGGGCGTGCCTGAGGAACTGCTGGGCCGCGGCCTCGACCACCTGCGGCAGGATCTGGCCGAGGGTCTCCATGTTCGCGACGCCGTTGGCCGCGGCCCGGCACGCGGCCCGGCCCTGGCCCATCTTGACGGGGAGGGTCTCCTCCAGCCGCCGGGTCAGCTCGGCCTCCTTCGCGCGGCTCTGGTGGTCGTAGCGGTTCCACGGCACGACCACGTTGATCCACGGGCGGGACTCCTGGTCGAAGGCGGCGAGGCGCTGGCGGCGGTGCTCGTCCTCGACCACCCAGCGGTCGACGATCAGGATCTCGGGGCGGGTCGGAGGCTGCTTGCTGTCGAAGTGCCCGGCCTCGTCGTCGAACGTGGCCATGGTCGTGCGGTAGTTGAGGGACCGGACCAGGTCCTCGGCCACGTACGCGATGGGCTTCTGCGAGACCGGGTGGTACGGGTTCCACTCCAGCGCGCTGTCCCCGTAGTACTCGGGGCTGCGGCCCTCCGGCAGGTCGTGCCGGGACGAGGCCGCCACGGTCACCTGGAGGGTGCGGCCGGCGTTTCCGGGAGTACCGAAGGCGCTCGGTATGCCCCGGTAGTCCACCGGGCGGGTGGACGCCAGGCGGACGGTCTCCGCCACCGAGACGATCCGCTTGGCCAGTTCGTACACGGCCCGCTCGTACTGCTCGGCGTATCCGCGCAGCTTGATAAGCCCGTACAGCCCGTCGGTGACGTACCGCTCCCCGAACGTGTTGTGGTTGAACTGCAACCGCTCGGCGGGGCCGGGCAGTTGGGTGGGCGGCACCGGCACCCATAACGCCGGCACGATGGCATCGGCCGATTCGTTCGTGATGGCGCTCTTCTGGATGAGGCGCTGCGTGAAGGCGAACCACTCCTTCCCGCACATCTCACTGGCGAAGTACCGCGGCGAGAAGAGGGGTACGAACACCCGGCAGGTGGCGAGCGCCGCCCCGAGCCGTTCCGACCAGCCCTCGCCGCTGCGTATCTCCCGGTCCATGAATCCGGCGTCCGAACCCGCGGGGAGGTCCGTCAGGGCCATGACGTGGCTGCAGAGGTCGCGGAAGAGACGCTCGACCCACATGTCCGGGTCGGGCCCCCCGGCCCCGAATCTCGGTGTATGTGCATAACTGAGAAAAAAGTACGGCTGCACTGATGCGGGCACACGCCCCCCGTCCCGAAGATGCGAGCGAAGAAACATCATTCCGGAGCTGCATCGCCACATCCCCTCATCGTTCAGTCAATCAGCGTCTGTTTTCGGTCATCCATTCACGGGCGTGATCGACGGCGTCCGGGATCGAGAAGAGCATGGCCGAAGCCCCGCCCACCAACCCCCTGCGCACCCGCGAATCCGGGAACGTCCCGCCGATCTCCGCGAAATCACTGTCGTCCAGCGCGACGTCCTCGTACGCGGTCCACGCTCCCCCCTGCTGACGCCCTTGCCGGACCCCCGGATGGTTCACCTTCACCACACACTCGTACATGCGCAAGGGGGGCTTCGGAATTCGATACTCCGCGAGATGGAAAGCGGTGCAGACGGAAAACCCCACATTGATCATGAGTACCTGTCCTCCCTCCCAGCACAGCTTTCCCAGGGGAGAGTCCTCGCCCATGTGGCTTTCGATCCGGTGGTCCGAGCAGAGCCGCGCCGCGTCCCGGCCCACGGCGGCGAACGAGGTCTGCGGGTGGGCGCTGCGCGCGGCGCCCGGCGCCGTGCGGACCGCCTCGGCGAGGACGCCCATGCCCTCGCTGGGGCTGAGCAGCGGGTCGTACGCGGGCATGCGCTCCCGGAAGGCCGCCACCTGCTCCGGGGCCAGGCCCGCCGTCCGCCGCCGGTGGCTGGCGGAGGTGACGGAGTTGGACGAGGTGAACGCCGGGACCACCAGGGTGCCGCGGGGCCCCAGGAGGCCGGTCAGGGCCTCGCGCAGCACCTCGGCGCGCAGCCCCGTACCGCTCAGGGAGGCATGGGCCATCAGCCGCATCCCCGGGCGCACGCCGAGCCGCCGCAGCTGCGCCGCGAGCGTCAGGGCGCCCGGCACCCTGCGCGGCAGGGCGGACGACGGCCCGCCGGGTGGGCCACCGCCGGGCCCGCCGGGTGGGCCGGGGGTCCCGGTCGGACCGGGAGGTCCCGGCGGGGCCGTCACGCGTCGACCGCCTTCAGCTCCCAGCGCAGCTCCGCCACCAGCCGCTTGCCGGTGACCGTCAGCTCGGCCGCCCCCGACAGCCGGTCCAGGGCCCGGTGGATGCGGTCCGAGGCACCCGGTTCGGGGGCCGCCGTCGCCCGCCGGTACGCCTCCACCGCCACCCGCTCGTGCACGTCCGCCAGCAGCCGGGACACCGGGACCGGCCGCTCCCGCCACGGCGAGGGGTGCTGCCACTGCCCGTCCATCGCGTACAGGTCGGCCACCTCGGTCAGGGCCCGCAGCCGGGCCCGGCGCCGCCCGGTCAGCAGCGCCAGCGCCGTCTCCCGGACCCCCGCCGCGTACGGCACCCCGAGAGCCCCGGGGCCGTGCCGGCCCGCCTCGCCCCAGTCGCCGGCCCGCGGGCCGCCCGCGAGCGGGGTCAGGGTGCTCAGGGGGCTCAGCCCGGCGGTGGCGGCCCGGGTGAACTCCGGCAGCGAGGAGCACAGCAGCGCCCACGCCCCGTCCAGCCGGCCGCGCCACTCCTCGGCCTCCCCGGCGCCGAGCCGGAGCCGGGGCGGGCGGGCGAAGCAGTTGCGGTACGGGTCGAGGTCCTCCAGGGCCACCGGCGCGGAGTCCGGCCCGGGCGACCAGGTCCGTACGGGCTGCCAGCGCGCGTCCCCCGCGGCCGGCCCGAAGCGGTGCTCGGCGCGGCCGTCCCGTACGGCGTACCCCCCGTCGGCCGCACGCAGCGCGGCCCGGCCCTCGGTACCGGGCGCGCCCAGCCGCAGCAGGCCCAGCGTCGGCAGGTACACCTCGCCGTCCCGGTACGCGACCTCGGCCGGCAGGTCCAGCCCGCCGCGCAGCACGGCCGCGGCGGTCAGCGCGGTCAGCCGGCGCGCGGCCTCCGCGGGATCGGGGCCGGGCGCCGCGCCGGAGGGGCGGTCCCCGCGCGCGCCGTCCAGGGCGGCCAGCACCCAGGTCCGGGTGAACGGGTGGTCCAGTACGGCGTCCAGGGCGTCGGCGCCCGCGTCCCCGGCCCGCTCCACCGCGGTCAGCAGCTCCCAGGCCCGGGCCCAGGCGGGCTCCTCGGCGAGGTCGGCGTGCAGCCGGGCGAGCAGCACCCGGGTCAGCTCCTCCTGGGACCGGGCGAGTTCCGCCGGGTCGGCGAGCTGCGGCGCGGTCTCCCGGGCGGAGGTGCGGCCCTCGACGCCGTCGACGAGCTCGCGCAGGTCGGTGCAGTACACGGAGGGGTTCTCGAAGCCGTGCCCGTCGCGGTAGCGGTGGGTGTAGAGCCCGCCGCCGCACGAACGTACGACGGGGCACCGGCGGCACGCCTCACTGACCCCGGCCAGGCCGAGCTGGCGGGCGCGGACCCCCGGGTGGGCCGCGACCTGGTCGAAGGCGTGGTCGAAGACGTTGAACCCGGTGGCCGCCGCCCCCTCGTAGGCGCTCTTGAGGGAGTCCACCTGCTCCAGGGTGCCGTCGGTCTCGACGACGACGAGGTCGGTGGGCGCCAGGCCCAGGGACTCGGTCAGGCTGGGGCCGCCGCGCAGGGTGGAGAGCAGGGATTCGAAGAGCCGTACGGGTACCGGGCGCTCGAGGCGCTCCCAGTGGTCGAAGACCCGCAGCAGCCAGCGGGCGTACGCGTCGGGGGCGCCGTCGGGCCGGACCGGTGGCGTGTCCCAGGTGGCGTGCGGGAGGAGGAAGTCCACGCGCGGGGGTTCGAGTTCGACGAGCGCGTCCAGGACGGCGACCGGGTCGTTGGCGACGTCCACGGTGCAGAGCAGGCCCTGGTAGAGGTGGCGGTAGGGCGCGGAGCGGAGCAGGGCGACGGCGGCCAGGACCAGGGGGTGGCTCGTCCGGCCGTCCGCGAAGCGGCGGTGGCGGTCGTTGGCGGCGCGGTCCCCGTCGAGGGAGATGCCGACCCGCACGCCGAACTCGTCGAAGAGGTCGAGGTGGCGTGTGCCGAGCTGGAGCCCGTTGGTGTGGATCCGCAGGTCCAGGACGGCCGTTCCGGCGAGCGCCCGGGTGAACTCCTCGCACACGAGCCGGAGCCGGGCGGTGCCGGCCAACAGGGGTTCCCCTCCGTGGAGAATCACCGTGACAGAGGGGAGTGCATGGTCACGGGCATGCTCGGCGAGCCGCGACGCGGTGTGCGAGACGACCTCGGGGGAGATCACCTTTGGACGGGCCCGCCAGCTCTGATCTGCGTGTTCGTAGACGTAGCAATGATCACAAGCAAGATCGCATCTGCTGTGAACTTTCAGGACGATCTCGCGAAATGCGATCAGGCCGGTCATTCCACCAGTCTAGAGCGCTTACTACACCGTCAGAGAGCGGAGTTGAAGATCGGTGCCTGAACCGAACGACCGGATTCCGCCGGCAGTACACGGCCGAGCGTCGCCGTCGCCGAGGCGCTGCGGACGTCGATCTGGGCGAGCGGGGTCCGGCGGGCCTTGACCGTGCTGGTCGCGGGGGCTGCGGAAGTGTTCACGACACCGTCCTTGGGGGAGCCATGTGGAATGGGCATGTGAATGACAGCAACGGCATGCTGCTGTCAAGCGTGGACTTTACTCGGCCACACCCCATTGGCAACCGAGACATGACGCCTGGTCAAGCATTCTAGGCAAAGCGCGGCGGATTTCACGGTAGGCGTATTCGGCCGTTCGCCGCACGGCAAGATCCATTTCTTGCGCCGGACGGTTTCGTTGTCCCGGTCCCGGTCCCGGTCCCGGCCCTGGCCCCGCCTCCGCTATGCGGGCTGCTGCTCGCTGACCGGGGGTGCCGGGACGTCGCGGAGCAACCAGTTCAGGACGTCGGGCAGCGCGCGCAGGGCGGCGAAGTGGGCGCCGGCCGGGTCGATGGTGGTGGTGGCGCCGGGGATCCGGCGGCCCAGCCAGCGGGAGTGGCCGACGGGGGAGAACACGTCCAGTTCCCCGTGCCAGATGAGCACCGGGCAGCGGATGTCGGCCGGGTCGAAGCCCCAGGGGCGGCTGAAGGCAAGAGCGTCGTCGATCCATCCGTACGCCGAAGTCCGCAGGCCCTCACGGTAGTTGCGCAGCAGCATCGACCGCAGACCCGCGTCCGAGACGATCATGCGGTCGTTGGCCGTCAGGTCCTGGCGCAGCTCGTCCAGGAGCCGGCGGGGGTCCTTGCGGATGCCGTCGGCGCGGGGGATCAGCCGGGCCGCCAGCTCCTCGGGGTCGTCGAAGGCGGTGGTGTACTCCTGGACGTTGGAGTCGGCCATCCCGGCGAACCAGTCCAGGCCCTCCGCGTCCCAGGGGGCCAGCCCCACCATGGCCGCCGTTCGGGTGACCCGGTCCGGGAGCAGGGCGGCGCAGGCCAGGGCGCCGGGGGCGCCGCCGGAGCGGCCCGCCACGGCGAAGGCGTCCAGGCCGAGGGCGTCGGCGATCGCGGCCACCTCCTGGGCCACGTCCGCGACGGTGCGGCCGGGGTGGCGGTCGGAGCCGCCGTAGCCGGGTCTGTCGTACGCGATGAGCTGCATCCGGCGCTGGTAGAGGACCATGCCCCGGGGCGCGGGCCCCAGGCGGCTGCCGGGGGTGCCGTGGAGCAGGAAGACCGGCCTGCCGCCCGGATCGCCCCAGCGCTCCACGGTCAGAGCGCGGCCGTCGGCGGTACGCACCTGATGGCGCACCCGCTCCCTCCCTCATGGTCGACGCGAGCCGTCACGGTGATTGTGCTCGCTGGGGGAGGAGCGCGGTAGGGCGCACTTCGCGCGAAATTCTTGTGAAAGTTTTCACAAGCGCACGGGGTCTTTGGTCGCTCGGCGTATGCCCAGGTCACGTAGGGGTTCGGAGGGGTGTGAACCGGCGTGAACGGCCCTTCGGCCCCCTCGGAAAGGGCTTTTTCGGCGCCGCGGCTTCCGTTTTCGGGTGTGGAATTGAGTCATCAGGCTGAGCCGTCAGGAAAACAGCGGATCGCCGGTTCGGACCGGGGCGAAATGAAGGAGTTCCCGTCATGCAGGCCAACGAGATGGTGGGCGGACTGGTTCAGGGCGCGCTCGCGGCGCTCGGCCGGTTCGAGTCGTTCAACCAGGAGCAGGTCGACCACATCGTCAAGAAGGCCTCTCTGGCGGCGCTGGCCCGGCACGGCGAGCTCGCGCAGCTCGCCGTCGAGGAGACAGGCCGGCGCCCCCGAGGACTGCGTCCAGTGGGTCGCCGTCCCCTCCATGGAGGCCACGGGCGCGCTGATGAACCACCCGGGCGTTTCCACCATCCTCGCCACCGGCGGAAACGCCATGGTCAAGGCCGCCTACTCGTGCGGCAAGCCGGCCCTGGGCGCGCCGGCAACGTTCCCGCGTACGTCCACAAGAGCGCCAAGCTGGGCCGCGCCGTCCACGACATCGTGCTCTCCAAGGCCTTCGACAACGGCATGATCTGCGCCTCCGAACAGGCCGTCATCCTCGACCAGGAGGTCTACGAGGCCGGCATCGCCGAGTTCAGGCGCCTCGGCGCCCACGTGGTCAGCGCCGCCGAGAAGACCAAGCTGGAGCAGTTCGTCTTCGGTACGACGGCCCGCGCCGCCGACTGCTCCGGAGCGAAGCTGAACCCGGCCGTCGTCGGCAGGTCCCCGCGGTGGATCGCCGAGCAGGCCGGGTTCACCGTCCCCGACGGGACCTCCCTGCTGCTCGCCGAGTGCGGCGAGGTCGGCGACGGCGAGCCGCTGACCCGCGAGAAGCTCTCCCCGGTGCTGGCCGCGCTGAAGGCCTCCGGCACCGAGCACGGCCTCGAACTCGCAGCCGCGATGGTGGAGTTCCACGGGCTGGGTCACAGCGCCGCCATCCACGCCGAGGACGAGGAGCTCGTCGAGGAGTTCGGCCGCAGGGTCAAGGCGATCCGCGTCATCGCCAACTCCCCCTCCACGTTCGGCGGCATCGGCGACGTCTGCAACGCCTTCCTGCCCTCGCTGACCCTCGGCTGCGGCTCCTACGGCCACAACTCGGTCTCCAACAACGTGACCGCGGTGAACCTGGTCAACATCAAGAGGATCGGACGGCGCAACAACAACGTGCAGCGGTTCAAGGTCCCGCCGAAGATCTACTTCGAGCGCAACTCCATCCGCTACCTCGGCGAGATGGACGGCATCAGCCGCGTCTCGATCGTCACCGACAGGACGATGGTCTCCCTCGGCTTCGTGCAGCGGGTCACCGACATCCTCCAGGCCCGCGAAGGCGCGGTCGCCGTCCAGGTCATCGACAACGTCGAGCCCAACCCGGAGCTGGCCACCGTACGGGCCGGTGCCGCGCTGATGCGCGAGTTCCGGCCCGACACGATCATCGGCCTCGGCGGCGGCTCCCCGATGGACGCCGCGAAGATCATGTGGCTGATGTACGAGCACCCGGAGGTGGAGTTCGGGGACACGAAGGAGAAGTTCTTCGACATCCGCAAGCGCGCCTACACGTTCCCCTCGCCGGGCGGCAAGGCGAAGATGGTCGCCGTCCCGACCACCTCGGGCACCGGCTCCGAGGTCACCCCCTTCGCGGTCATCTCCGACCCGGCCGCGGCCCAGAAGTACCCGCTCGCCGACTACGCGCTGACCCCGGACGTCGCCATCGTCGACCCGGTCCTGCCGATGGGCCTGCCGGCGGCCACCCCCGCCGAGGAGGGCGTGGACGAGCGGGCCTTCGTGGAGGCCCTGCCGACCCAGGCCATGAACGCCTACGCCGACCAGTGCGCCCCGGCCAACCCCCGGATGCCGATGATCGACGACATGCGGCAGCTCATGCGGCAGGCGTACTACGGGAACGCGGAGGGCGCCCCGGCCGGGGCGTGACCCCCGGCCCGCCGGTCGAGGGCGGTGGGGGAACGGGGACCCGCCCGGTGCACCACGCACCGGGCGGGCCCCTCCCCGTCCCCGGCGGCGCTCTAGCCTCGCGGTTTCACTTCGTGTGGGGCCCGGAATCTGAGCGGGAACGCGAAAGTGCCTTCTGAACTGGGACGATGAACCTTGTCGAGGGGTTCTGTCGTCGTCAGAGGAAGGCACTTTCTGCGTGCAGGCTATCGGTTCGCGTCCCCCGCTTGTCATATCCGCCGATGGAACGGGGGTGGCCGGGCACGCTGGGGCACGGCTGCTTTCGGACCTCGCCGATGCCACCGGGCTGACCACCGCGTACTCCGCCGCGCTACGGCCACTTCGGCCGCGCGGGACCGGACACGATCCGGGCCGCGTCGCCACTGACCTTGCGGTGATGCTCGCCGACGGCGGCGAGGCGATCGCGGACCTGTCCGTGCTACGGGACCAGGGCGAGGTGTTCGGCCCGGTGGCCTCCACGCCCACGGCCTGGCGCCTGCTGGCCGCGGTTGACGGGAATGTGCTCGACCGGCTGCGCTCGGCCCGTGCGTCAGCGCGGGAGATCGCCTGGCTGCAGGCCGCCGAGCACGGCGAGGGCATCCCTGCCGTGAAGGCTGGCGGACGCGAACTGCCCGGCCTGGTCTTGGACATCGATGCCACGCTGGTGACCTGCCACTCGGAGAAGGAACAGGCCGCACCCACCTACAAGGGTGGCTTCGGCTACCACCCGCTGTTGTGCTTCCTGGCCAATACCGGCGAGGCCCTGGCGGGGCGGCTGCGACCCGGCAACGCCGGAGCCAACACCGCCGCCGATCACATCGCGGTCCTCGGCGATGCCCTCGCGCAAATCCCCGACGCCCACCGCTATGGCACCGACATCCTCGTTCGCGCCGACAGCGCGGGCAGCGCGAAAGCCTTCCTTGCCCACCTGCGGACGTTGCGCGAGCACGGCCCGGACCTGCGGTTTTCAGTCGGATGCGCGGTTACCGAGCCGGTCCGCCGCGCGATCCGGGCCCTGCCCGACGGCCTCTGGCATCCCGCCCTGGACCAGGACGGCACCCTGCGCGAGTCCGCCGAGGTCGCGGAG
>NZ_JBHXQN010000048.1:0-49223 GCF_042717785.1 Streptomyces sp. NPDC058619 | reverse complement strand
GGTACCTGGAGGACGTTGCCGGACAGGACGCCGGGGGAGCCGATGGCAGCGCCTTCGGCGGTGGCGTCCGCGGCGGCCATGCCGGCGCCGCCGGCGAGGACGGCAGCGGCTGCGGCGGTGACGGCTACGGCCTGTGCGATACGCGACATCAAGATCTCCTAGAGGAGGGGGCCTGCCGCAGGGATTGCGGCATCGGCTCCGCTCAACAGCGCGAGCAGGCGGCCGGTTACGGGCATACGGCCGACACGGTGACCTCCGGCAACCTCCGCGGCCGGATCTACGCCAGGACCACGACGATCCCCGTCGTGCCCGCGCCGCAGCCGGGCATACGCCGAGCTGGTCGGCGGCCCGCTGGACGGCCTGCTGCTCGACATCACTGCCGTCAAACTGTCCCGCCGGCGGGTCGGGGAGTGTCGCCGAGCCATAGGAACGGGCCGTTGGGATCCGCCTCGATGGGACTGTAGAGCGCCCGGCCGCCGGCTCCGTACAAGCCCAGGCCTGTGATCAGGAGCGCACCTTCCGCCAGCTGCTCGCCGGACCAGCCGGTGACGTCGAGAAGCTGCCCGTCGAGGGGGCCACCAGGTCCGCGTACGTGTGCCCCGGGGCCGGCCCACACTGCGCGTCATCGTCGCTGCCGTGCACCCGTCGCACATTCGTCCCAGCGGCGCCGCTCGCCGGTGCGAGGTCTGGTGACACACCATGAGTGCCCACAGCGACGGGCCGCACGCAAGGGTCCGTGCGACCCGTTGATGACTGCTCCCGGCTGCTCGGGCAATGCCGCGCTTCCCAAGTGAGCGGCTGGACTTGGCGCGCCCGCTCTGGGCGGCGGTGGTATCGGCGAGGGGCAGCAGGTCGCCGGCTATCGCGGGGCGCCCTCGGCCCAGGCGTCCTCGAGACGCGGCTATTTCTTGAGCAGGTGTTCGCGGGCGCCGACGGTGGACGGTCAGGCCTCAGGCCCTCTTCACCAGTGCCGAGTAGGCTCTCTCGAGGCCTTGCGTGTAGCCGGCCCCCATCTCGATGTAGATGTGCCCGCTGGCGGCACAGGCTTCACGTAGGGCAGTGCTCTGCTCCCTGACCCACGCGGCGATCTTCCGGTAGGTAGCGTCATCGGCTCCATCGAGCCAGTCCGGGACTGCCCTCAAGTGTTCGGTGGTCAGCTCCGTGTTTCCGAGGAAGACGCAGCTCCCACAGCGGGCTGCGCGTCTCGGTCTCTCACAGTTACCCCCAGGTCGTCACGGCCACTGAGACGCGATGGCGGCACCACGATCCAGGTGTGACCACGTTCGCGACATCGGACGGCGTCGGGTGAAGCTGGAGCAGGCCCTGCCGGCCCCATGAAACGCCTGTTCTTGAATCTGTGCGGGCGTCGTGACCTGATCCCCGGAGACGGGGAGAGTCTCGGCTTCGTCCTCTTGCAGTCCGCCGGACTGGACAGAGCGGCTCTACGACGCTTCCCGAGGCTGTGCCGGGGATGTCACCGTTGGTGCTGAAGTGCGTCGGCGCCTGCGGCGATGACCTCGGCGAGCCGGTTGGCGAAGTCGGCGTTGCATCCTCCGAGCCGGACGAAGCCGTGGCCTGCCACCGGCCCGTCATTACTCAGGGAGGGAAGGGCCATGTCTGCGAGCGCAAGCGCTGCCTGAAGGTTGCTGACGGCCTCGTTGCCGGCCTGGTAGGCGGCGTCTTGGCGCCGCTTGTACCGGATGCGTTCGGCGTGGGTCATCTCGTACGCCATGTTGCTGACCTCTCGTGATTCATGTGGGTGTGAGCCGCCGGAGCCCGTTGTGGATTCGGTCCAGCGAGTTGTGCCCGTGCCCGTGCGCCAGCCCCTTGCGCGCAAGGTCTGTGGCTGCCGCGCCGCTGATCAACTGACCGCGGCGCGGCAGCCACAGAAACCGAGAGCTCTGTTGCCGGGCAGGGCATGACCATTGCCCGTGGGACGTTGTTCGGGTGTGCCGGGGACCGGACGCTGGTGGGCGACGGGGCGAGGTTCGAGTCGCATCGTGGTGGGCGGGTCCCGGCGCGGCTCATGAGGGGACGGTAGGTAGGCCGTCGGGCTGAGTCTGCGTAGGGCCCGTGACCATCGCTTTCGATCTTCGTTTCAAAGGTGCAGGCGAGCACCCCTTTGACGTGTGGGAAGGACCGGGTTGGCCAAGGAGTCAGCGGCTGCTACCGCCTCAGCTCTTCGCGGTCGCCGCCCGTGTGAAGTCCGATCGACTCGACTGCCAGCCGGCAAGTCCGCACCGACGGTACGTACTTGCGGCCAGCGCCACGGGACTTCACCGGCCTCTCGCGAGCAGGTAATCGGAGAAGGCCCCAGCCCCATCCGCGTGACACCGCTCGTCGGTCCGAGTGACCGCCACCCGTTGCCCGGGCTGGGGCCATGAGACCGACTGGCACGAGTGGTGCTGTCGTCCGCGTACGGCCGATGTGCGTCTCACCCGAACCTGTGACCGGGGGACGCGGGGCGGACAGATCTGTTGTCTGCTGCGGGGTAGCCGGGAGCGATCTTGTCCTGGCTATGTCTGGCCGCAGCCGTCTGCCTGAGTGCCGGGTTTCGGTGTCGTGGAGCGGCTTGGCGTGGCGGTCGGGTGAGGGTGATCTGGCGGACCAGCTGTTGGAAGCATGCCAGTGCCGCGATGGCGGGAAGGGCAGAGGCTGCCCCGGCGGCGATCGTTCTGGGTGCCTGGGCTACGCACAGCAGTGTGGCCATGGTGGAGAACAGCAAGACGATGGACCAGGAGTGGAGTGCGCGGCGCTGGTGCAGAGCGGATCTGAGGATGGACAGGGAGGCAACCATCCAGGGGCCGTAGATCAGTAGGGGCCACCAGATGACCACTTCACGGGCCGTGTGGGGCGCGGCGCTGTGGCGCAGGGCGTCGCAGATGGCCAGCCCGCTGAGGATGCTCACCACAGCGGCGATGGCGGCGACCAGTACCGCGGTGAACAGGCTTCCCGTGTGCAGCAGGGTCCCTACTGGAGACTTCGACCGGTTTCGGCGGTGCCCGCTGGAGGCGTGTACGGGCGAATGCTCGGTCGGGGTGTGCGGCAGCCCCGCGACGAACCCGAGGGTGCCGGCCGTCTCTCCGATGCCGTCGAAGCCGACTCGGGTGAAGGGCTCCGAGAGTCCGAGCGCAGCGTTCTCCTGGAGGAGGCCGGCGAGTTCCGTCGCCGGGTCCCACGGAGGATGCCCCTCACCAGGCCCGCCGAGCGGGTGTTCGGTGGAGGAATGCTGTAGGTGCTCTGGCCGGGCCCAGTAGGCAGAGGGCTCTGTCTGGGGTGAGAGGCCGCGGGGGCCCGGGTATCCGTACGGCTCATACACGGAAGCTGCCACCCGAGCACTCATCGACAGCCGGGGCGCATGGGGCCTTACCCGACCGTCTGCCGAAGTCGATCTGGATCATGCTCATCGTATGGAGGAAGTCTTCAAAGATCGAGGAGGAGTAATGAAGATCGATTTCCAGACTCTCGTGTCCCAGCGTCGCGTTCCGGGGTGCGCCACAGTCGGTTGAGGGTGGAGTGAACATCCACTTCCCGATCCGGGTGGCCCCGGAGTGAAGGCTTCCTCCTCGTCCGTCTTCTCCTGCAGTCTTGCGGAGCGAGACGGCGAGCTTTGCTGTTGTCATATTCCATAAACGCTCTCGATGTTGGTCTGGGTGTGTGCCATTCGGGTGATGGTGGTCGACGGATAAGCGTTGACGCTGGCTTATCGGTTCTGCAAACGAGCCGAAAGTGCGACATCCGCGCCTGCTTTCGCGCCGTCATGCCGCGACACGGAGACGCTGAGCTTCGGATGGATGCAGCCATCGACGGACTTTCTCGCCCTTGGAGATCTCCCGCGCGGTGTAATCGCTGCGCCCGGAGCCTGCTCGTGCGGCATGCCGTCATCCCCCCTCCTCCCCTGATCAGCGGAACCCCAACGACGGCTCCGTCGACCTCTGGGATGCGGACGGTCACGCGCCCACAAGAGCGCGCCGGTCCCCGGCCGGACTCCTGCCGCGCCAACGGCCAGCCTTCCTGTGGCCACGACTTCGCCGACTGATCATAGGTAGATACATCAAGATGCCCGGCGGATTGCTGCGCATGGATGCAATCGGACGAGGGGGCACATCCCTGCATATGCCAGCGCGTTATGCCGGGGGATCGTCGGGCCTGCTTCTGTGGGCTCGTTTGTACCTCAGCCTTCGAAAGGGCGAGTTGTGGGGAGCATCTTCCTGTGGATCATTCTGATTTCGGCTGCACTAGGCACAGGTTTCACCGCGGTGAGATCATCAGGGACTGGCCGACTCTGGGGGGTGGACACCCAGGAACTCAGGCGCCAGCAGCGCTTCGAACGCGTTCTGTCCCTCCATGTGCACGCCGCCCGGTTGTCTGGTGCAGCAGTCGTAGTGCCGGTACAGAGAGGGGAGAGGGCTGTCAGCTCCCCTCGCCTGAGTGCGGAGCCGCTCGGATCGGTCCACGGCGCGTGTCAACCACCGTGCACACCAGGCGGCGACAAGGCGCCTCGCCGGGGCCCGGTGTCACCCGCTAAGCGATCACGCGGCTGACGATCCGCCAACCCCGATTCCTCCCGGCGGCGACGGGTTGGCGCGGCTTGCGGCACGTCCATGCCCCCGCGGCAAGCGCACGATGGCTGCGCAGGGTGGTGCTGGCTCTGGGGTGTGTGCGACTGCAGAGCCAGTGACGGGAGGGCCTGCGGGGGCAAGCCCGCACGCCACTCATTTCCATAAACCCGTAGTCCCTCCATCGCCCCTTCTGATCAAGCGCATCCCAAGGCGGGTTGCCATTGCTGAGAAACCCCGGCAATGCGGCACATTGTCGCGCGTACTAAAACCCCGGCAATACGGACACGGGAAGATGCGCGCGGAAACCCCGGCAATCAGTGCATTGCTCGTTTCTGGATGATAAATGGGTGGTACTAAAGCGCCGGCTGCCTGGTGGCTCCTTCCGGGCGCCCCCGGTGTCGGGCATCAAAGGAAATGTCTAGACGTGTCAAAACCAAAAGAGTTATCATCCTCCTATTGCTGCCGAAGTCCGCTCAGGCAACTGGTGAAAGATCTGGCCCCCCTGCGTCAGGGGCGCCCACGACGGCAAGTCCTGTCCCCACGCCCCGCGGCGGAGGTAAAGTCCATGTCTCGTCCTCCGTGCGACCAAAGCGACTGGCTCTCCCCGAAGAGCCGGCACAGTCCGCGAGGAGGGTTGCGCGAGGATGCCCCCTGGCAGTAGTGGAACCGCTCGCCGTCCATGGTCGGCAACACGGATCGCGCATGCAGTGCGGGCGGCACTGGTGCAGGTCACGCGCCGTCTGGCCGTAGCAGGCACCGCCGGCAAAACCACCCCGCCCCGCACGAACAACACAAGCTCGACATCGGCACTTCAGGATGAGTACAGGGCAGGCTTCTCCCTGCCTTTGCTCCCGCCTTCTTCAGCGACCGCAACGAGCGACCGCCGCGAATGTCCATGGTGCCGACTCCTTCGGGATGCCCCGTAGAGGATCGTTCGGTCGGTGTGGCGGAAGCTGATGCGCCGCCTCGACACAGCGGGCCCGCGGCAGCCGGGCGTGATCCCACACCCTCGACGAGCCGCCCGCTCGAAGAACCGGCGGCCCGCACCCGCTACGACGTCGGACGAGTCCTCGCCACCGGCGAGTCCTACACCCGACCCCACACCACAAGGTCGGCACCAAACCCCGCCGCAGCTCAGAACCAAGTACAGCAGCGTGACCGGACCCCCGCACGGAGGGTCCCAGCCAAGGGTCCCGGCCAAGGGTCCCGGCCACCGGCCCGGGGCGGTTTCGCGCCCGGCGGCGGGCCCGGTTCAGCCCACGAGGTCCGGCGCCCGCAGCACCGCGGACGGGATGCCCCACGCGTCGACCAGGTCGACGGCAAGGGGACGCACCTTGCGGCACAGGTCGTTCACCTCGCGGCTGATCGCCTTGGAACGCTGGCCGGTCAGCCGTCCGTGTTCCATGAACCAGGCCCGGTCCGCCTCGATCGTCGACAGGGCGAACAGGTCGCAGAGGAGTGCGAGCGCCGCCTTCTCGCCCCCTTCGGGCAGCGCGCGCACCTGGTCGACGAAGGCCTCCGTCACCAGTCGCTCGACGTGGGCGCGCGCGAGCGCGATGACGTGGTCCTGCACCTGCGAGAAGACGGCGCCGGGAGCACGCTTCTGGTCGATCCCGCGCTTGATCCGCCGGGCCAGTCCGGCGAGCATGTGCTCCTCGCGGAAGCGGACCATGGCGAGCTGGTACTCGGAGTCGAGCAGACCGGCCTCGCGGTCCCACTCGTCGCCGCCGGGCAGCAGGTCGCGTACCCGTTCGAGCAGCTTGTGGGCCGACGTCCGCTCGATGACCGTCTCGACGGCGAGGCCGGTGACGTAGCGGACCATGCCGAGCTGGTCCAGGTCCTCGAACTCGCTCGCGTGATCGGTGAGCAGCCCCTTGGCCACGAGCTGCAGCAGGACGTGGTTGTCGCCCTCGAAGGTGGTGAAGACGTCGCTGTCCCCCTTGAGGGCGGCGAACCGGTTGACGGCCAGATATCCGGCGCCGCCGCACGCCTCGCGGCACTCCTGGACGACCCGGGTGGCGTGCCAGGTGCCGAGCGCCTTGATGCCCGCGGCGCGCGATTCGAGCCTGCGCCGCGCCAGCGCGTCGTCCTCGGTGCCGGAGAAGACCTCGTGCAGCTGCGTGCGCACCACGTCCTGCGCGGCGTGCAGGGCGTACGTCCGGGCGATGAGCGGCAGCAGACGCCGCTGGTGCAGGCCGTAGTCGAGGAGCACCTGCTCCCCGCCGTCCGAGGCCGCCTCGAACTGACGGCGCCGCACGGCGTACTTCGTGGCGATGGTCAGGGCGACCTTGGCCACGTTGATGCCGGCGCCGGAGACGCTGACCCGGCCCTGCACCAGGGTGCCGAGCATGGTGAAGAACCGCCGGCTGGGGTTCTCGATCGCACTCTCGTAGACGCCTTCGGGCGTGACGTCGGCGAACCGGTTCAGCAGGGCCTCGCGCGGCACCCGCACGCCGTCGAACCAGATGCGGCCGTTGTCCACGCCGTTGAGCCCCATCTTGCGGCCGTCGTCCTCGATCCGGACGCCGGGGACCGGCCGGCCGCCGACCCGGAGGGGGACGACGAAGGCGTGCACGCCCTGAGACCGTCCGTCCACTTCCAGCTGGGCGAAGACGACGGCCAGTTCGGCATGGCGGGCCGCGTTGCCGATGTAGTCCTTGCGCGCCTGGTCGTCGGGGGTGGTGATGACGAACTCGCGGCTCGCGGTGTCGTACCTCGCGACGGTGCCGAGCGCCTGAACGTTGGAGCCGTGCCCGGTCTCCGTCATCGCGAAGCAGCCCATGAGCTTCCCCGTGATCAGGTCCGGGAGGTACGCGTCGTGGTGCCGCGCGGTGCCCAGATGCAGGATCGCGCCGCCGAAGAGCCCGAACTGCACGCCGACCTTCACCAGGACCGACAGGTCGCCGAAGGCCAGCGTCTCGAACGCGGCGATGGAGGCGCCGACGTCGCCGCCACCGCCGTACTCGGCGGGAAAGCCCATGCCGGTCTGGCCCGTCGCGGCCATCTTGACGACGACCTCGCGCACCCGCTCGCGGAACGCGTCGATGCCGAGCTCGTCGGCCTCCTCCAGGACGGAGGCGTACGTCGCCAGGTTGGTACGGACAAGGTCGCGGATCGCGGCGTACTCGCCGTCGAGCACCCCGGTCAGTGAGGAGACGTCGATCTCGGGCTGTACGTAACCGGTCGCGGGCGCGGAAGCGTTCTCGGGAGGCATGCCGCTCCGCTACCCCCCAGCGGGACGATCAACCGGGGACGGGCGGGTGACGGCCGGTACACGAGGCGGCGGACCGCTCCGGCAGCGGGGCCGACACGGTGGGAGGCGGGCGGGGGCCGCCGGACCGATGAGTTCTCGCGCGGCACGATGTCCAAGAGGGAGCGAGCATCCCCGCCGAAGAGAGAGCGGTACGCGATGAGACTGGTACTGCAGGAGTTCCTGTCGCTGGACGGCGTCTACCAGGGCCCGGGGTCCCCGGACGAGGACACCAGCGACGGATTCACCCGGGGCGGCTGGTTCGTACCGCACCTGGACGAGGAGTTCGAGCGGCAGGCCGGTGTCTGGCTCGCAGGGGCGGACGCGTTCCTGTTCGGCCGCCGGACCTACGCGAACTTCGCGCGGGACTGGCCGAAGATGACCGAGCACCCGTTCGCCGGCACCCTCAACGGCCTGCCGAAGTACGTCGCCTCCCGCAGCCTGACCGAGGCCGCGTGGGACCCGACCACGATCCTGTCCGGCGACGTCCCCGCCCAGGTCGCCGAACTGAAGCGGCAGCCCGGCCGAGAGCTGCAGATCCACGGCCGCGGCCGGCTGGCCCGGTCCCTGCTGGCCGCCGGCCTGATCGACGAACTGCGCCTGGCGATCGCCCCGGTGGTCGTGGGCAACGGCCGCCGCCTGTTCCCGGACAGTGGCGCTCCGGCCGGCCTGCGGCTGGTGAGCAACGGGACGACACCGGGCGGACTGGCCGTGCAGGTCTACGCATCGACAGGCCGCCCGGAGTACGGCACCTACGGCTCCGACGCATAGCCACTCCACCCGGCCCGGCCCCGCCCGGTCACCGCCGCGGACGAGGCCGTTCCCCCGAGGGGGGACTGGCCCCTTCGTTGCGCGGGTCCGGCCGAGGGGCAGGCCCGCGCCCGTCGTGCAGGAGTACGGGGTCAGCGCAGGCGGGTGAGCCGGGTGCCGAACGATGGCTCCGCCAGGGCGCCCTCCACCGCCACCGGCACGCTCTTGGCGCCCGCTCCGTCGCCGACGGTCAGCGCGCCGATCTCGGTGCCCGCCTTCGCCGCGTGCGGCACCGCCTCGGACCCGGCCGCGGCGGCGAGCGAGATCCGCAAGGCCTGACCGGGTACGCCGACCACGTTCAGGTCCTTGGTGGCGACGAGCGGGGTGCGCCCGCCGAGCCCGTCGTCCACGTACCCGACCTTCTGCCCCTTGCGGATCACCGGGGCCGGGGCCAGCGCCGCCCGTACGGCCTCGATGATCTTCTTGCTGTTGGCCTTCACCAGGATCAGGCTGTTCGAGGCGTCCGGGTCCGGTCCGCTCGCCACGCGCTGGTCCATCAGGGTGCCGAGGATCAGCGGCGTCTCGTCCCCGACCGACTTGTACGCCGCCCACATCAGGGTGCCGCCGGCGGGCGTGCTCGAACCGGTCTTGATGCCGCGGATGCTCAGACCGGGTGCGGTGAGGAGGTCGTTGTTGTTGTAGATCGGCTCCGGCAGTCCCTTGATCTGGGCGTCGGGCAGCGCGACCACCGCGCGGAACGCCTCGTCCTTCATGACCGCCTCGGCCAGCTTCAACTGGTCCGAGGCCGTGCTGACGGTGCTCGCATCCAGGCCGCTGGGGTCGGTGTAGGTGGTGTCGTTCATGCCGAGCTCCTTGGCGGCGGCGTTCATCTTCTCGACGAACGCGGCCTCGGAGTCGGTTCCCGTGTCCCAACGCGCCAGCAGCCGGGCCACGTTGTTTCCCGACGGGATCATGAGCATCTTGAGCATGTCCTGCTGGGTGTACTTCGTACCGGCGACGAGGCCCGCGATCCGGGACTCGCTCTCGGAGGTGCCGTCCGCCACGGCCTTGGCGTCGACCGCAATGTCGGGGCCGGCCTCGCCCTTGCGCAGGGGGTGGCTCTTCAGGACGACGTACGCCGTCATCACCTTGGCGACACTGGCGGTGGGGACGGGCTTCTGCTCGCCGAAGGTGCCGACGTCACCGGAGCCGGACACGCGGACGGCGCCCTGGCCCTTGGCGGGCCAGGGGATCGTGAACTGCCCGTCGATGGTGTGGAGGGACTCCGTACCGACGATCTTCGTGTCGGGCAGGGGGCGCAGCAGCTGCGCGCCCGCCACGGCTCCCGCCAGCACGAGCAGGATCGGCGTCCAGATCTTGACGCGGCGCAGCGCCGTGCGGCGGGGGGTCTCGTGCGGGGGAGCGGTGTTGGTGAGTTCGGCCAGCAGGTCGAGCGGTGCCTCGGCCGGCGGCCGGGTGACCACGGGCCACGGCGCGGGGGCGGTGGCCGTGCCGGGCGCGGTCGCGGGAGCGGGAGCCGGTGGCGCCGCGAGGGGGAGCGCGACCGTGGGCTGCGGGGCGGGCGGAGGGACGTCGAGCGGCTTGAGGGCGACGAACCGACTCGTCCGCTCGGCGTCAGATTCGGAGTCGGGTTCGGACTGGGGGGTGGACGGGGGCTTGGGGTCGGACCTGGGCTCGGGGTCGGACGGGGGCTCGGGTTCGGGCTCCGGCTCGACACCGGATTCGACGTCGGGCTTCGGCGCTGCCACGGGTTCGGCGCCCTGCGCCCATGACGGCCGCCGGCGCGCCGCGTCGGCCGGTGCCGGCTTCCTCCCGCCGGTCCCGGCCGCCTCCGTGTCCGCGGCCGGCGAACCGGTGCGGTCCGGGTCGTCCTCGGCGCCGGGTTCGCCCTCGGCGGGCGCGTCGGTGTCGTCGGCGGCGTCTTCGCCGGTGTCGGCGTCGGAGACGGCTGCGGCCTCGGGGTCGGCATCGGCCTGGGCGCCGGTCGCGGGGGCCGCGTCGTTCTCGGAAGCGGGGTCCGCATCGGTGCCGGCCTCGGTGCCGGCTTCGGCTTCGGCCTCGGTGCTCGCCTCGGCCGACGGGGTGGTGTCCGGGTCGCTGGGGTCGTCTTCCGCGGTTTCGGTGTCCGCGGTCTCGGTGTCCGGGCCGTCCGGGTCGGTGGCCGCGGAAGCGGGGCCGGAGTCGGCCTCCGCATCAGGGCGTGCTCCGGTCGGGGTTTCGCCCGACCCAGCACCCGACCCGGCGCCTGCGTCGGCTCCGGCCCCGGCGCTGTCCTCGTCGTCCAAGTCCGCCGCTCGGTCCGGCTCCGCCTCGGGCCCTGCGTCCGCCTCGGCGGGCTCGCCGTCCCCGCTTCCGCCGGCCGGGCCGCCCGCGCGTGCGGGACCCGGGTTCCCGTCCGCGTCCTCCGGCGCGTCACGGCCCGTCGCCCCCGCGTCGGCGTCCGTCGCCGCGGCCGTGTCCCCGTCCGGCAGGTCCGCCGTGGACGGGGTGCTCGACTCCTCCGGGGGCTGCGGCCCTTCCTCCGGTACTTCGACCTTCGGATTCTCCGAGGAACCGCCCGCCACCGTTACCGCTTTCATTTAGCCCCGCCTTGCCGTTCGCACCCGGCAGCCCGCCGGTCTCCGCTGATGTCATCACACCGGCGGCACCCGCGCGCGGGCCCGCCTCTCCCCTAGATGACGACCGTGCCCGCCCCGTTCCCGTCGCCGCATCCTGTGACCGTTCGGTCATACTTCACCCCGCCGACCAGCGGATAGCGACCCCACCCCGCGGTGCGCCGGTGGCGGACGCGCGGCGGCCGGTGCGGGATCCGCACCGGCCGCCGTTCACCGCCCGCTCCGCACTACGGGGCGTACACCTCCACTTCGGACAACTGGCCCGCCGGCCAGCCGGTGTTCGCGGTGAAGACGAGGCGTACGTACCGCACACCCGTCGCGGACACCGGGACGGTGACCGTGTTGTTCCCCTCGGTGAAGGTGTGGCCCGCGGACGCCTTCAGGGTCGACCAGGCGGCGTTGTCGGCCGAACCGAGGACCGACAGCGTCTGCGTACGGGTACCCCAGGCCGCGGGCAGCTTCAGCACCAGGCGGCCCACCGTCCGCTGGGTGCCCAGGTCGACCGTCAGCGACTGGGGGAACGCGTTGTTGGCGCTCTCCCAGTACGTGCCGGCGTTGCCGTCGGTGACGTGGGCGGGGACGTACCCCTGGCTCTGCCCGGTCGCCGTGGCGGCCCGCCCGTGCGCCAGGTTCGTTCCGGCCGGGGGCGTGGTCGGGGGCGGGGTGGTCGGCGGGGCCGTCGGGCCGGTCCCGGCGGCGTACACCTCGAACTCCGCCACCTGCCCGGCCGGCCAGCCGGTGTTCCCGGTGACCTGGAGCCGGACGTGGCGCACGGAGGCCGAATCGAAGGTCAGCGTCGCGGTGTTGCCGGACGCGGGGTCGAAGGTGACGCCCGCGGACCCCTTCAGCGTGGTCCAGGAGGAGAGGTCGGTGGAGCCGAGCACCGAGAGGGTCTCGGTCCGTGTCGCCCAGTCCGCGGAGGGCGGCAGCCGGAGCGTCACCTTCCCCACCGGCCGGGCCTCGCCGAGGTCCACGGTCAAGGTCTGCGGGAACGCGCTGCCGGCGCTCTCCCAGTACGTGGCAGCGTTGCCGTCGACCGCGTTCGCCGCGTTGTACGACTGGACCGCGGAGGAGGCGGTGGCGGGCCGGCCCTGGGCCAGGTTGCCGTTCGGGGGAGTCGTGGGCGGCGGAGTCGTCGGAGGAGTGGTGGGCGGGGTCGTCGGCGGGGTCGTGGGCGGTGTGGTGCCCCCGCCGCCACCCGGTACGCCGCCGTTCGTCCACACCGGGGCCGGCCACACCCCGGAGCAGGTCTGGCCGGTGTTCCAGCCGGAGTTCCCGCCGCCGTCGGTGATCTGCAGGCCGGTGCCGATGCAGTTGTGGATCGGGGTCGCGGCCTGTGCGATGTTCTTCGCGGTGACGCGGGTGAACTTCATCGCGATGTTGGCCTGGGCCTGGACGGCGTAGGTGCCCGCGCCGTCAATGGTGATGTCGGTGAAGTTGACCCCGCTGATGGCGCCCTCGATCGAGTGGATCGCGGCGTACGAGGAGTCGAGGATGTCGGTGTCGGAGATGTTGATGGTCGCGCCCTGGACCGGCTCGTTCAGGCCGGAGAACCAGATCGCGCCCACGCCGAAGTTCCAGTTGAAGTCGCTGTTTCCGGCCCGGATCAGGATGTTGCGGGCAGCGGTGATGGTGCCGGCCACCGCCGTGCCCTTGCCGGAGTTGACACCCGGGTAGCGGTTGGCGATGTGCAGGCCGCCGCCGTTGCTGACGGTGTCGGACATGACGTTGTCCGAGATGGTGAAGTCCTTTCCGCCGTAGGTGACGATGTTGTTCGCCAGGATCGGCAGTACCACCGTGTTGTGGTCGAAGCTGATGTTGACGTTCGGCTTGTCCTGCGGCCAGGAGGCCAGGCCGTCGTCACCCGCGTTGCGCACGAACGTGTTGGTCACGCGAGAATTCGTGACACCCGTGTGGAAATTCACGCCGTCGGCGGTCATGTCGAGGAAGCGGCTGTCCTTGATCGTGAAGCGGTCCATCGGGCCGTCCATCCAGGCTGCGACTTTGACGTGCTGGATCCACAGGTTGTCGACCGTGGAGTCCGACATGGCCCCGCCGATGGCGTTGACCTGGTCGTCGTCGATCCGCTCCCGGATGTCGCCGATGATCGCGAAGTCCTTCAGCGTGACGTTCCGGCTCGGCCCGTTCGCCTCGTGCGGCCGCACCGGGCCGGTGTAGCCGCCGCCGGGCACGTACTTGCCGTAGAACCCGGCGGCGCGGTTGCGGTTCACCGGGTCACGGCCGCCGAAGACCGTGTACCAGGGGCCCGCGCCCTGGACGGTGACCCCGTCCACGACGACGTGGTCGTACAGGGTGTAGTTGCCCGGTGGCACGTAGACCGCCTTGCCCTGGGCCTGTCCGGCATTGACCGCGGCCTGCATCCGCGCGGTGGAGTCCGTGGCGCCCGTGGGGTCGGCGCCGAAGTCCGTCATGGCGTCGAGGGCGCCGGCCGGCTTGGCCACGGCCGCGCCGACCAGCTCGAAGTCGGCGAGGTCGACCGTGAACGTGGGCGACTGCGCGGTCGACGTCACCTGCACCCGGACCTTGGTGCCGACCGGGTAGGTGGAGCCCAGCAGGGTGCGGGACTCGTCGTAGAAGTGGTGGGGGTTGGTGTCGCCGGGGTTGTTGTTGAAGGGGTAGCCCCCGTAGTACCAGCTGTACTTGGAAGTGACCGGCAGGGTCCGGACCGACTGGCCGCCGACCCGGACGTCCAGGGAGGCGTCGCGTCCCTTCCCGTCGGCGGTGTCCGGAAGGCTGTAGCGCAGGGTCATCGCGTTGGCGGGCTTGGTCAGCGTGAACTCGACGTACTGGCCGGGGGCGTTCAGCGTCACCGCCTGGCGCCCGGAGGCCTCCGAGGGGAGGTGGCCGTAGTACCGGTCGGGGCCGATGAGCGTGCCGTTCGTACCGGCGTACTCGGCCTCCAGCTCGGTGAACGGGACCTGCGCCCCCCGTCCGGGTATCCCGATGGGCGACGGGGCGGGCACCCCCGCGGCGTGGGCGGCGGGGGCGCTGCCGAAGGTCAGGGCCGTCAGCGCGGCGGTCGCGGTCAACGACAGGGCCAGGAAGACGGCGGCGCCCCGCCGTCTTGTCCGGCGCACGTGGTCAGGGCTCGGAGCTGGGCTTTGCGGCAGTTGGGACACGGGCACGCACGTCCTTGCGGCTCGATCGGCGGGAAAGGCGGGAGGGGTGAGTCGGCTCAACGCAGGAGGCTACGACTCCGCCAGCAGGAAGTCCATGAAGAGTTGCAAGAATTCGACTCTGATACGCAATAAACCCGTAGTTCGATGGCTGGACCGGCTGCTCCGCCGCGACGGGCGGTCGGTTCCCGACCCGGGCGGTCCTGCCGGGCATGATGGGCCGCCGGACCAGCGCGCGGACGGAGCGCGCACGGGAGACGAGGAGCGGCCCATGACGACCGAGACGACGGCCCGGGCGACGGTGCAGTACGAGGACGACCGGGCCCGGGTCACGCGCTGGGACTTCGAGCCGGGCGCGAGCACGGGGCACCACCTGCACGCCTACGACTACGTGGTGGTGCCGGTCGCGGACGGCAGCGTCACCGTGATCGGCCCCGACGGTTCGGCGACCGAGTCGGTGCTGCGCACGGGGGAGACGTACGCCCGACAGGCCGGAGGCGCGCACGAGGTGGTCAACTCCGGCACCGGCCCGCTGGCCTTCGTCGAGATCGAGTTCAAGCAGCCGCCGACCCCCTGACGGCCGCACCCCGTCGGGTGCGGGACACCGGAGTGCGCTGACCCCGGCCGGCCCGTAGCGACCTGCCTCGGCGGCCGTGCACGCGTACTCCCGCGGCCCGGCGGGCGTACTTCCCCGCCTGTGCCGATGGCCCCCACGCCGGTTGAGTACGCCTACTCATGTGGTTGCCGCCCCACCCGCCCGATCATGGGGAGGACCAGCTCAGCGAGCCACAGCACCACCGAACGGGGCCGTCCATGCTCAGCCGAATCGCCGCCGCCGTCGTCCCCGCCTTCGGCCGGCTGACCGTCACCGCCCACCCCGCCGGGGTGCCCGCGGGCGGCGGCATCGTCGTTGCCAACCACACCTCGCTCGCCGACCCCGCCGTCGTCGTCGCGGCCCTGCGCCGGCACGGGATCGAGCCCGTGGTCCTGGCCACCGCGGGCCTGTGGAGGGTGCCCGTGCTCGGGCCCGCGCTCCGGCGCGAGGGCCACATCGCCGTCCACCGGGGAACCGCCCGCGCGGCCGAGTCCCTGGAGGCGGCGGCCGCCGCCCTCGCCGCCGGCCGCAGCGTGCTGCTCTACGGTGAGGGCCGGCTGCCGGGGCGGCGGGACGCGGGGGAGTCCGCACCGGGTCCCTTCCGCAGCGGCCTCGCCCGCCTCGCCGCCGCGACCGGTGCCCCCGTCGTCCCGGTGGGCCAGGCGGGGGTGCGCCGCCTGTGCTCCGGCGGACGCGCGAAGCAGCTCGCCGGTACCGTCACCGCCCCGCTCCGGCGCCCCGGCCTGCACGTCCACATCGGGGCCCCGCTCCGGCTCCCCGCCGGGGTTCCGGAGGCGACCGACCGTGCCCGGGAGGCCGTCACCGAGGCCTGGCGGACCGCGGTGCTCGCCCTCGGCGAGCCCCTCCCCGGTCAGCGCCGGTGCAGCGTCTGCAGCGCCTCGACCAGCACCCTGGGGTCGTGCTGCCCCTTGTAGACGGGCGGGGGCTGCCGGTCGAGTCCGAGCAGGGTGGCCACCGCCGTCCAGGCGGTGCGCACCGAGTACTCGACGGTGAAGACCACGTCGTCCGGGACCTCCGCGTACTGCCCGATGAAGGCCAGGTTCGTCGCCCCCTCGGGAACCACCTGCGGCCGGTCGCCCCCGGAGCGCACCAGGAACTGGCTGGTGATGTAGGGCATCAGGGCCGGGATGACGACTGATCCGTCGAGGATCTGCTGCCGCTGCCCGAACCGCAGGTGCCGGAGCACCTCGTCGAGGATCTCCCGGCCCGTGCACTGCGTCATGGGCTTCTTGACGAAGTCCCCCTCGCGGTCGGGGAACAGCGCGTACCCCCACCACACGAAGGTGTCCTCGGGCTGGTCGCGGAAGTGCGGCTGGTGGTTGAGGACGATGGTCAGCAGCCAGCCGGAGTCCTTGAAGGTGATCAGGCCGCCCTTTCCGGCCTCGCTGCCGCTGAACTCCTGCATCAGCTTGAAGAACGTCGGGTCCTTCGTGGTGACCGTGAAGGACTCCCACGTCGAGTCCGCGACGGAGGAGTGGAAGACCTCGGGCCGTCCCAGTGCCGGCCGCCCGGCGGCGAGGGTCTCCCACAGCGCCCACGACCCGGCCGCTCGGGAGGTGTCCGGGACGGGTGCGGAGTCGGTGGTCCCCAGCGTGGAGTCGGCGGTCATCGACCCGTTGGTGACCATCACGAGGTCGTCAGGCCCGACCTGGGTCTCACCGCGGCGCCCGTCGCTCTCCCATACCAGCGCCTCGACGGTCAGCGCGTCGCCCGCGGCCAGCCGCAGGTCCGTGACCCGGGTGCCGAGCCGTACGGTCACCCCCTGGTCCGTCAGCCACTTCATGAGCGGGCGGACGATGGAGTCGTACTGGTTGAAGCGGGTGCGGTAGATCCCCGACATGGTGTCGAAGGTCTTGAACAGGTGGATGAACCGGTTGAGGTAGCGCCGGAACTCGATGGCGCTGTGCCACGGCTCGAACGCGAAGGTCGTGCACCACATCCACCAGAAGTTGGTGGTGAAGAACTCCTCGCCGAAGCAGTCCGTGATGCGCTTCCCGTCGAGCTGGTGCTCGGGGGTGGCGACGCACCGGACCAGTTCGAGGCGGTCCCGCTCGGAGAAGGTCATCGAATGCGCGTCGACGACCCTGCCCCCGCCGTCGACGAGACGGGCGTGGTCATCCCAGGCGAAGTCCTCGTGGAAGACGAAGGTGTCCTCGGTGACCGACTTGGACGGGTCGTCGAGGGACGGGATCGACCCCAGCAGGTCGTACGTACAGTCGAAATGGATCTCGAACATGCGGCCGCCCCGCATGGTGTATCCCGCCTCCGGAGAGCCCGCCGCGTCCAGGCTCCCGCCCTCGCGGTCCTGTTCCTCCAGGATGGTGATGTCCCGGCCCGCGAAGCCTCCGTCGCGGATCAGGAACGCCGCCGCGGAGAGTGAGGCGATCCCGCTTCCCACCAGATGGGCCTTGGCCATCCCGGTACCTTTCTCGACCGCCAGGGGAGTCCTGGACGACCTCGACAGTACTGATTCATCCCGTTCTGCCCTGGTGTGGCGCGCGTTCCGGCCTGACCTGCCTCATCGGGTCATGTGGACGAGGTTCAAGCCCTCGGCTCGGACCTCCCCGAGGGCGAGCGCCGAGCCGCCCGTGAACAGGGACGGCGGCTTGCGGTCGTTGGCGAGGCGCAGCACGGCCGGTCGCCCGGTGCCGGAGGCCGGGTCGCGCCGTTCCAGGTCGAACCCCGCTCCGGAGCCCGCTGCGCCGCCGGATCCGTCGACGGGGGTTTCCATCTGGAACGAGACCAGGAGGCGCTCCGTCGCGGGGCGCACCGGGCGCGGTTTCGGCAGGATGGGGAGTGCCGCCGGGCCGGTCCGGTTCCCGCCGGTCGAGGAGGCGCCATGTACAGCCTGCAGATCGAGCACCCCGTCACGGACTTCACCGTATGGAAGGGCGCCTTCGACCGTTTCGCACCCGCTCGGCAGGAGGCCGGTGTGCGCGGCCACCGCGTGCTGCGCCCCGTGGACGATCCGGCGTACGTGGTCGTGGAGCTCGACTTCGACACCCCGGAGCAGGCCGAGGGCTTCCTGGAGTTCCTCACGGCCCGGGTCTGGTCCTCGCCCGAGGCCGCCCCGGCCCTGGTGGGCACGCCGCGGACCCGGATCCTGGCGTGCGAGGAACGGCTCTGAGCCTGCCGCCCGGGACACCCGCGCGCATCGCACCCCCCGTACACCCGCCCCGTCAGACGCGCAGGACCGCCTCCAGGACGGTGACCGCGTGCCCGGTGAGGTGGACGCGGTCACCGTGGACCGCGGCCCCGACCAGGCCGGTCCGCGCCGAGGCCTGGAAGCCGGTGAGGCGGTCGGTGCGACCGAGCCGGGCCGCCCAGTACGGGGCCAGGGCCGTGTGGGCGCTGCCGGTGACCGGGTCCTCGGGGATGCCCTCGGCGGGGGAGAAGAACCGGGAGACGAAGTCGTGCGCGGGCCCGCCGGACACCGAGGCCCCGCCGGACTTCGCGGCCGCGGCTGGGGCCGGTGCCGGGGCCTGAGCCGGCGCGGCGGCCGCCGTGACGATGACGCCGCGCAGCTCCTCGCGACGGGTCAGGGCGGCGATCGCCCCGAGGTCGGGCCGTACCGCCCGCACGGCCGCCTCGTCGGGCAGCACCGTGAGCAGGTCGCCGAGCGCCTCGGTGCGCAGGGTCGCGACCGGCGCCACCCCCAGGGCCGCGGCCAGGCCCCGGGGGACCGGTACCTCCGTCCCGGGGGCGGCCGGGAAGTCCAGGGTGATGGACCCGTCCCGCCCGGCGTACGCCGAGAGGTCACCGCTGAAGCGGCTGCGGAAGCGGACCGGGCCGGTCAGCAGCCCCTCCCGCCGCAGGGTGTGCGCCGTGGCCAAAGTGGCATGACCGCAGAGATTGGTTTCGACGAGGGGAGTGAACCACCGGATCTCCCAGTGCGCCCCGGCACTGGCCGGGAGCGGCAGTGCGAAGGCCGTCTCCGAATGGTTCAGCTCGGCGGCGATCCGGCTCAGGCACCGGTCGTCCGGCCATGGCCCGGCCGGGAGCAGGCAGACGCCGGCGGGGTTACCGGTGAAGGGGCGGCTGGTGAAGGCGTCTACGATCTGGATGCGCATGCCGCGAACGTACCGAGGCCAATCCGGATCGGGGGAAGGCCAATTTCCGGAAAGTGGCCCGCGCGGGCGTCAGGCGAGCCGCTTCTCGAAGTTGAAGGCGGTCACGGCCAGCCGCTCCCGGAAGTAGAACCGGTGGGCGTCGGTCCGCTGAGTGCCGGAATCGAGGGTGAGCGCCGTGCACGCGGCGGCCCGGGCGTGCTCCTCCAGGTGGGCGAGGAGCGCGCGGCCCACGCCGGTGGAGCGGGCGCTCTCCCGGGTGACCAGGTCGTCGACGTAGAGCTTGCGGACCTGGTAGGTGTTCGCGACGACCCGCCAGCCGGCCGCGCCCACGCAGCGGCCCTCCGTGTCGTACGCGCCGGAGAAGCGCAGCCCCTGGCTGTGACCCTCCTCCAGGATCGAGCGGAACAGGTCCTCGTTCAGGTGGGTGCGCAGCTCCAGCAGCACCGGGAGCAGGTCCTCGGTCAGCCGGGGATCGCCCGGCTCGAAGTCGATGATCTTCATGGGGCCAGGCTAGTGCGCGTGGGATGCGCGCCCTCTGCCGCTGTGCCGGGGACGGCCTGCCGGCCCTCATGCAGGGGTTCGGCCAATCGGCTTGCTGTTGGCCGGCCCCGGCCGTGCGGCGGGACAGCGGGACGAGTCCTCTCTAGGTTCTGGGGTGCGATTAATCCCCTTCTGTCTCCCTGTGAAAGGTGGAATCATGCGTTCTGCGCGCACCCTGTTCTCCGTCCTCGCCGCCGGTGCCATCGTGTTCGGCGGCGCGTCCGCGGCCGCCGCCGACGTCACGGTCAACGTCGCCCCGCAGAACTCCTACACGCTCGTCTTCGGTGACTGGCTCCAGTTCGCCGGGGACGACGTGTTCAACGCGGGCCACGACAACACGGTCGGCTCCAACAACTGATCCCCCTGCTGTCACGCCTCCCGGCCGCTCGCGCGCTGCCACAGCCGCGGAGCGGCCGGGGGTCAGGGAGTCGGTGGCCGACGGGCCCCGCGGGCTCAGCGGGCCGGGAACGAGGCCCGCGCCGTCAGTCCGCCCTCGGGTCGCCGCCGCCGTGACGGTGCCCCGGTGGGCCACCGCTGTCGAGCGGACGAGCGCCAGCCCCAGCCCGTGCCCCGACGGTGTTCTCCACCTCCAGGACCAGGCCGTCGTCGTGGTACACGGCGAGCTGCGCCTCTCCGCCCGCCACGTTGTGGCCGACCGCGTCGTCGAGCAGGTTCGTCACCAACTGCCGCAGCAGCGCCGCGTTTCCCGTCAGTAGACAGTCGGCCCCCGCATGCGTCCGTACTGCGAGGTCGACCTCCTCTTCGCCGACGAAGCCACAGGGGCACTCGACCACGAGACCGCCGCGGACATCATCGAGGTGTTCCGCAGGTTCGCCGCAGGTGGCCTCGGCCTGCGACGAGGTCCTCCGGCTCGAGCGGGGCAAGCTGTCGCTCCCATAGGCGGCATTCCGACGGAACCGTCGCGCGCGGCCGCGGCCGACGTGTCGAAATGGGAGGAACGGCTCCGACGTCCCGTGCGAAAGGCCCCCGCCCGTGTCGGGGCCCGCGAACAGAAGGAGTGGCACCCCATGAAGTACATGCTGATGGTCCTCGGGAAGCAGTCCGACTACGAGGCCATGGCCGGCCGAGCGAGCGAGGGCAGCCCCGCCTGGTCCGAAGCCGACCTGAAGGCGATGTTCGACCACATGGGCGCCCTGAACGACGACCTCGCCGAAGCGGGCGAGCTGGTCGACGGCCAGGGACTCGCCGAACCCCGGCAGGCCCGTCTGGTCACCGCCGGGGCCGACGGCGCCCCGGTGGTGACCGACGGTCCGTACGGGGAGACCAAGGAGGTCCTGGCAGGCTATTGGATCGTCGACGTCCCGGACTTCGCCCGGGCCGCCGAGATCGCCGCCCGCGCCCACGCCTGCCCCGTGCCCGAGGGCGCACCGAATCCCCCCGTCGTCGTCCACCCCGTCGGCGGTGCCCCGGGGACCGAGATGTGACCGAGGCCCCCGGCCCCGGACGCGGTACCCCCGCGTCCGGGGCGGCCGCCCCGGACGAGGACCTGATGCGCCGGCTGGCCCCGCAGGTCCTCGGCGCGCTCGTCCGCCGCTACGGACACTTCGACGCCGCCGAGGACGCCGTACAGGAGGCCCTGCTCGCCGCCGCACGGCAGTGGCCCGGCGAAGGCCGCCCCCGCAACCCGCGCGGCTGGCTGATCCGGGTCGCCTCGCGCCGGCTCGTCGACCAGCTGCGCGCCGACGACGCCCGTCGGCGCCGCGAGGAGACCGCCGCGGCGCTGACCCCGCGCGACGCGTTCACGGCCCCGCCGCCGGGCGAGGACCGGGCCCCCGCCGAGGAGGACACGCTGGCGCTGCTCTTCCTGTGCTGCGGCGCCGAGCTCTCCACCGAGGCCCGGACCGCGCTCACCCTGCGCGCCGTGGGAGGCCTCACCACCGCCGAGATCGCCCGGGCCCACCTCGTCCCGGAGGCGACGACGGCCCAGCGCATCAGCCGCGCCAAGCGGCAGATCAAGGCCTCGGGGGCGCCGTTCGGCCTCCCGGACGCCCAAGAGCACGCCGACCGGCTCGCGGACGTGCTGCACGTCCTCTATCTGATCTTCAACGAGGGCTACACCGCCACCTCCGGCCGCGACCTCCAGCGCCCCGACCTCGCCGCCGAGGCGATCCGCCTCACCCGCTCCGTCCACCGGCTGCTGCCCGCCGACGCCGAGGTCGCCGGCCTGCTCGCCCTCATGCTGCTCACCGACGCCCGCCGCGCCGCCCGTACCACCCCGGACGGCAGCCTCGTGCCGCTCGCCGAACAGGACCGCACCCGCTGGGACCGCGCGGCCGTCACCGAGGGGGTCGCCCTGCTCACCGACGCGCTCACCCGCGCCCGGCCCGGCCCCTACCAGCTGAGCGCCGCGATCGCCGCCGTCCACGACGAGGCCGCCCGCGATGAGGACACCGACTGGCCGCAGATCCTCGCCCTGTACGAGGTCCTGATCCGGGTCGTGCCCGGCCCCGCGGAACAGCTCGGCCACGCGGTCGCCGTGGCCATGGTGCACGGGCCGCGCCGGGCCCTCGCCCTGCTGTCCGCCCTGGACGGCGACGGCCGGCTGGCCGGCCACCACCGCCTGGAGGCCGTACGGGCCCACCTGCTGGAGCGGGCGGGCGACCTGCCGGAGGCCCGCGCCGCCTATGCCAGGGCGGCCGGGCTCACCCTGAGCATCCCGGAGCGCCGCTACCTCCAAGCCCGGGCGGCCCGTATCGGCGAGTGACCGGCGGCGTCCGCATGACGGACACGGCACCCGGCTGTCAGACCCGCCGCCTACTCTTGATCACGTGAGCCCGACCCCTGACACCACCGCCCCCGAGCGTCCCCTCGCCGAGATCAACGCCGACATCCGCTGCCTCTTCGCCCGCGCCGAGGGCCGCCTCTCCGACGCCGAGCGCGTGCGCCACGCGACGCTGCTCCAGGAGTGGGCCGCGGCGATAAGGGCCTCGGTCGTACCCGCGGCCTGACGACTCCCGGGGAACCGCGCGCCCCGCCCCTCGCGGGCGCGCGCGGGGAAACCCGTACCCGCCGACCTCGCGCCGGACCGATGAATCCACGGCCCGGCGGCAGTCTTCTCCCACGAGTCCTACGCGTCCCACGAGCACCCGTACGCGAGAGAAGCGAGATGGTGGACATGAGCGACCTGCACGGCCTCCTCCGGGCACACGTCGAGGAAGGATCCCTCCCCGGCGCGGTGGCCCTGGTGGCCCACGGCGACGACGTCGAAGTGGCGGCCGCCGGCTCCGTCGACACCGCCGGATCGGCCCCCATGGCCCGCGACTCCCTCTTCAGGATCGCCTCGATCACCAAGCCCGTGACCGCCGCGGCCACGATGATGCTGGTCGAGGACGGCCTGCTCGCCCTAGACGCGCCCGTCACGCGCTGGCTCCCCGAACTCGCCGCACCCGTGGTGGTCCGCACGCCGTCCTCGCCCGTCGACGACGTGGTCCCCGCCGAGCGCCCGATCACCGTCGAGGACCTCCTCACCTTCCGCGCCGGATACGGCTTCCCCTCCGACTTCTCGCTGCCCGCCGTCCAGCTGCTCTTCAGCGAGCTGAAGCAGGGCCCGCCGCAGCCCCAGCAGGTCGCCGACCCCGACGCGTGGACGGCGGCCCTCGCCCGCATCCCGCTCCTCCACCAGCCCGGCCGGGCCTGGCTGTACAACACCTGCTCCGACATCCTCGGGGTCCTCCTCGCCCGCGCCGGCGGGCAGCCGCTCCCGGACCTCCTGGCGGAGCGCGTCTTCGAGCCCCTCGGCATGACCGACACCGGCTTCGCCGTACCGCCCGCCCAGCTCCGCCGACTCACCTCGTACTACCGGTCCGCCCCGGGCGGCGGCGCCCCCGAACTCGTCGACGCCCCCGACGGCCAGTGGGCCCGTCAGCCCGCCTTCCCCTCCGGGGCGGGCGGGCTCGTCTCCACGGCCGACGACTGGCTCGCCTTCGGCCGGATGCTGCTCGCGGACGGCGCGTACGCGGGCGGCCGGCTGCTGTCCCCGGAGTCCGTGCGCCGGATGACCACCGACCACCTCACGGCCGAGCAGCGCGCGGCGGGCGCCCTCTTCCTGGAGGGCCAGGGCTGGGGCTACGGCGGCTCCGTCGACGTGGACCGCACCGACTCGTGGAACGTCCCGGGTCGCTACGGCTGGATCGGCGGGACCGGCACCGCCGCCCACGTGGTCCCCGCCACCGCAACGGTCGCCGTCCTCCTCACCCAGCGGGAACTGAGCGGCCCGTCCTCGCCCGACCTGATGCGGGACTTCTGGAGGTACGCCGCGACACGCCGCTGAGGGGGGTAGCGCCGCGCGGACGGGGCATCCGGAGGGCATGCAGACTTCGACTCAACTCCGCGAAGAACCGGGGAAGTCGGCGAGACCCGGTTCCCGTTGGCTGGTGCGGACGGCCGCCGTGCTCGTGGCCCTCGCCGCGCTGCTCGTCATCGCGGGCCGCTTCAGCCTCGTCCCCGGCTTCGGCGCGCTCTTCGGCGACGAGACCCGTGACCGCACCGGCCCCGCCGTGCTCAAGTCGATCCAGGACATGAGCCGTTACGAGGGCGCGGCCGGGAACTACCAGGTCGTGGTGGACCTGGAGAAGGACGCCAAGCTGCTGCCCGACGCCGTCCGCGGCACCCGCACCCTGTACGTGGGCGCCGGCACGGTCAGCGCTTACGTCGACCTCGGCCGGCTCGGAGAGCAGAGCGTCACCGTCAACGAGGACCGCACCGAGGCCGTCCTGAAGCTGCCGCACGCCGCGCTCGGCGACCCCGCCCTCGATCCCGCCCGGTCCTACGCGGTGTCGAAGGAGCGCGGGCTCCTGGACCGGCTCGGCGACTTCTTCTCCGGCAACCCCTCCGGGGAGCAGGCCGTGCAGAAGCTCGCCGTCCGGCACATCGCCGACGCCGCCCGCGACAGCGGTCTCACCCAGCGGGCGGAGAAGAACACCGCCGCGATGCTGGAGGGGCTGCTGCGCTCGCTCGGCTTCAGCCGGGTCACCGTCACCTACGCCTGAGAGGTCCCTCGGCCGGGCTGGGGAGCGGGAGCCCGCTACGGCTGCGCGCCGCCGCCCAGGCGCTCCCGGAGCAGCCGCTTGTCCGGCTTGCCGCGGGCCGTCAGGGGGATCTCCCGCTCCCAGAACACCGCCGTGGGGCGGTGCGCCGGAGCCAGCGCCTCCTCCACCAGGTCACAGGCCTCCTCGGCCGTCTGCGCGCTCCCGGACCAGCCCGCGGACGGCACGAGGAACGCGCACACCTCCTCGCCCGTCACGTCGCTGTGCCGGCCCACCACCACCGCCCGCGCGACCCCCGGATGCCGGGTCAGCGCCGCCTCGACCGGCACGCAGTACACGTTGTCCCCGTCGACCATCACCACGTCCTTGACCCGGTCGTCGAGGTACAGGTACCCGTCCGGCCCGAGGTGCCCGAGGTCGCCCGTCCGCAGCCACCCCCCGCTCAGCGCCCCCTCCGTCAGGTCGGGCCGGCCCCAGTACCCGGCCATCATCGCCGCCGAGCGCATCCACACCTCGCCCGTACGCCCGTCGGGCACCTCGGCGCCCCCCTCGTCGCGGACCCGGACCTCGACGCCCGCGACGGGCCGCCCGACCGAGCCCAGC
This sequence comes from Streptomyces sp. NPDC058619, assembly GCF_042717785.1. NCBI lineage: Bacteria > Bacillati > Actinomycetota > Actinomycetes > Kitasatosporales > Streptomycetaceae > Streptomyces > Streptomyces sp. NPDC058619. The sequence continues at coordinate 24,053 of NZ_JBHXQN010000048.1, read as the reverse complement.
AGCTCCGGCCGCCCGGCCACCGCCGCCTCGTGGTCGGCGGGGGAGAGCCGGCAGATCACCGCCGCCTCGTTCATGCCGTAACCCTGCTGCCACCGCCCGCCCCAGCGGGACACCGCCTCCCGCAGCCGCTCGGGGTGGACGGGCGAGTCGCCGTACGAGACCGCCTCCAGACCGGGCACTCCGGCGGCGGTCTCCGGGTCGTCCAGCAGGCGGTAGACCATCGAGGTGGTCAGGTACGTCGAGACCCGCCCCAGGCGCCGGCAGGCCGCGGCGAACTCCCGCGGCCCGAACGGGTCCAGGACCTCCACCCGGCCCCCGGCCCGCAGCTGCTCCATGCACCGCCCGCCGGACCGCTGCGCCAGGGAGGTGACCGACAGGTACACCGGATCCGCCCACCCCGCGCCGCGCACCGAGTTCCGCGCGGCCATCGCGCCGAAGGTGGAGGCCACCCCCTTGGGCAGCCCGGTGGTACCGCCGGTGTAGGTCACCCGCGCCACGTCGTCCTCGCGGGCCCGTACGGGAACCACCGCGCCCTCCCGACCGGCGGCCCGCCCGAGCAGCTCGTCCAGGCCCAGCCGGGGCGCCCCGGTCGCCGACACCGGCACGTCGTGCACCACCAGGCCGGGCCGGCAGTCCCGCAGGATGAAGTCCAGCCCGTACAGGGCCGGTCCGGCGAGCACCTGCGTCAGCCGCGCCCCCAGCACGTGCGCGGCGAGGCGCACCTCCAGCACCTCCGGGCGGTTGCGGCCCGTCACGCAGGCGAGCCCCGTGCCGCGCCGGACTCCCGCCTCCGCGAGCGCCCCCGCCAGCCGGTACGCCGAGTCCAGCACCTCCGCGTACGACGCGACCCGGGGGCCGACGCCGATCGCCGGCCGCTCCGCGTACCGCTCGAACGAGCCCACCAGTTCCGTGACATACCGTGCGGCCACCACCCGCCACCTGCCTTTCCGTGCGTTCCGGCCGACCGTACAGGCCGCCCCGGCCCCGCCGCCCTCCCCGGCGGGGGTACGGCCGCACGGCTGATCGGGTGAAGCGGCGGAACCTGTCGGAGGTCCGGGCGTTGATCAAGGCGCTTACCACCGTGCACTCGCGCAACAGAAAGACCTTGAACCGTGATGATCAAGAAGATGATGGCCACCGCCGCCGCCACCGCGTCGATCCTGGGAGCCGGCGCCGCCGTTGCCGCCCCGGCCATGGCCATCGGCAACGACAACGGCGTCAACACCGTCAACGGCAACGGTGCCCAGCAGATCTACGGCAACCAGAAGACCGCCGGTGACCTGAGCCCGCAGCTCGGCCTGGTCCAGGGCACGCTGAACAAGCCCTGCATCGGCCTGCCGGCCAAGGTCAACGCCCAGTCGATCCTGGCCCTGGTCAACGTCGGTGTCCAGGACATCAACGTCCTGTCCAACCCGCAGAACCAGCAGTGCACCGAGAACTCCACCCAGGCCAAGGGCGACGAGCCGCTCTCGCACATCCTGGACAACATCCCGGTCCTCTCGGGCAACCTCTCCGCCGGCAGCTGACGCAGTCCCCTCTGCGAGCCGGGGCCTCGGACGCCTGCGCGAGTGCCCACGGGGCCCCGGCTTGTCCCACCTGGATCCGCGGATCCGAACCCGCAGCAGGCGTGCGCCGGCCGCAAGGCCGTCCAGGCGGGCATCCACACACCGCACACCGCACACCCCAGAGCCTCCCGTCCCCCGTCAGGGGCAGGAGGCTCTTCGGTGTGCCGTGTGCCGTGTGCCGTGTGCGGTGTGCTCGGCGCGGACGCCGGTGAGGTGTGTCATGGTGCAGCGAGTCGACGACGGGCCCGTCGTGCCCGGGCGAGGCTTCTTCGAGCGGCCGACCCTGGGCAAGGCCGTCCTGGTGATCGCTGCGTATCTGGCGTACTACCTGCTGGTCGGCCTGGCCATCGGGGCCGTCTTCGGTGACGAGATCGACAGGGACAACGTGCTGGCGACAAGCGCCAGCATCTTTCTTCGGCCTCATGCTGCCGATCGGGATCGGTGCCGTGGCCCTGGTCGGCTTCACCGCCTCCATCGGCCGGCTGCGCTCCGTCTTCGGCAGGCAGCCGGCCGTGGGCCGGCCCTGGATGTGGATCGGTCCCGGGCTCGTGCTCATCGCCGTCGTCAGCCACGCCGCGGCGACCGACTGGAGCACCTGGCAGCCCGAGCAGATCCTTCTCCTGGCCCTCCTCGGCGTCTGTGTGGGCCTCGCCGAGGAGCTCGCGACGCGGGGCCGCGCGGTTCAGATGGCGCGCGGTGCGGGTCACTCCGAGCGGTTCGTGATGGTGGCGTCCTCGCTCCTGTTCGCCCTCATGCCCGTGACCAACGTGCTGTCCGGGATGAAGCTGAGCACGGTATTCCTGACGGTCGTCTACACCTTCGGCTTCAGTGTGTGCATGTACCTCGTCATGCGTCTCACCGGCACCATCTGGTCCGCGATCGTCCTCCACGCCCTCACTGACCCGGCGACCTTCCTCGCCAGCGGTGGCGTCGACGAAGCCGTCACGCATCACACCGGTGGCTGGTCCGTCCTCGCCTCGGCGGCCACGATCCTCATGATCGTCTTCTCGCTGGTGGCCGTCTTCCTGGTCCGCGAGGACCGCCGCGCCCCCGCGCACGTGTGACCGCCGAGCCGATGTCACCCGCCGGGCCCCACCGCGTGCCGGCGTTCGCGTGTTCCCGTACGGCGTGCGACGCGGCCGAGGGCACGGCGGTCCTTGCCTGCCCGCCCGCGGCATGTCTAGCTTCGGGGCATGACCACTGATCCGCAGCGCTTCGAGATCCTGCTGGTACCCGGACACATCGAGAACCTGCGAGGCGCCGAACCGGCGGCCAAGGCCTTGCGGTCCGCCGTGGTCGAGGCCACGGGCGAGACGGGCGCCTCGGGGTACCCCCGCTACCGCGGCCAGGGCATGGAGGCCGACATCGATCCGAGCACGCGCACGGTGGAGGCCCTGCTCGTCGACGGCTCGGAGCTGGACTACGGGCTGACCGCGCTGGTCGCCCCGGAGCGCCGGACCTGAGGCTCACCGGCCGGAGGATCCGGCGCCCCGTACGCAGACTCGCGCCGTTCCTCCGGCGCAGTCGCTGCCGCACGGGGTACGACACGGTCGGGGAGCCCGATCGGGATCAGTCCCGCCTGGTAGCGGGTGGCGAGCCGGGGGCTCTGGCCGCCGGAGGCGGCGAGGTCGGCCCGGAAGATCGCGGACGGCGAACCGGGGGTTGGGGCGAGCAGCGGCGCGGTCAGGGCGCAGCAGGCGGCGGTACCGGTGAGGCGTTTGACGGGTGCCGCATGCCGCGTGGGCGCTGATCGGCATCCTCACCACCCTGCGCCCCACCTGGGGCGCGACTGCGCAGCCGGGTCGGCGCGGCCCAGGGGCTGACGGCGGCGAAGACCAGCAGGTGGGCGCCTGAACCTGAGCCGTTACCTGAACCGCACCTGAGCCGGACGCGAGCCGTGACGCGAGCCGGGACCCGAGCCGGACCCCGACCGCCGGACCCGCCCCCGAGCGGGCCCCGAACCGAAGGAAGCGTCCCATGACCGACCTGAGCCTCGACGCGCAGACCGCCCTGGTCCTGATCGACCTGCAGAAGGGCATCCTCGCCCTCCCCACGGCCAAGCCCGCCGACGAGATCCTGCGGCAGGGCATCCGGCTCGCGGAGGCCTTCCGGGCCCGGAAGCTGCCCGTCGTCCTGGTGAAGGTCGCCTGGTCCGCCGACGGGGGCGACCTGCCCACCACCGACGTCGACCGCCCCGGCCCGTCGGCCGCGCCCCCGGCCGCGTTCTCCGAGATCCCTCCGGAGCTCGCCGCCCTCGGCGACGTGGTCGTCACCAAGCGGCACTGGGGCGCCTTCACCGGCACCGAGCTCGACCTCCAGCTGCGCCGCCGCGGCGTCCACCGCATCGTCCTGGCCGGCATCTCCACCAGCGTCGGCGTGGAATCCACCGCCCGTACCGCCTGGGAGAACAGCTACGAGCTGGTCTTCGCGGAGGACGCCACCGCCGACACCGACGCGGAGTCCCACGCGCACAGCTTCGGCAAGATCTTCCCGCGCATCGGCCGCGTCGTCAGCACCGCCGAGGTCATCGCCGCCCTCGACGCCTGAACGCAGGCACCGGCCCGGCCCCCTCGACGAGGGGACCGGGCCGGCACCGTGGGGTCAGGCGGGCCTCGACTCACCTGGAGCGCGACGTCGTCCACGACGTAGGAGGTCTGGAGGGACTGGTCCTCCGCGCCGTTGAACTTGAGCACGACGCTCCGGCCGGCGAACCGGGAGAGGTCGTATGTCTTCTGCGTGTAGCCCGTGTTGGCGTCCAGGGGCGGCGTGGCTGACGGTGCCGGAGCCGGTGACCGTCAGGGTGTAGGTGCCCGGCGCGGTGCCCGCGCCGACCTGCACGGACAGGGTGGAGGAGTTGCCGGACTGTACGGAGGCCGGGCTGAGCGTGGCGCTCACGGCCGCCGGAGCGCCCGAGACGGACAGGGCGACCGTCTGCGCGGTGCCGCTGACCGTGGCGGTGGTGACCGTCGCGGAAGTCGAGCCACCGGGTGCGGCCGTACCGGCGGCCGATCTCGCGGGGGAGTCCTGGATGACGCTGGTGGTGGACGACGAGGCGGCCCCGAGGCGCTCCTCGCCGCGTGCGCGAAGGCCGGATTCACGCCGTCACTGCGCTACCGGATCACCGACCGCAAGATGCACTACGACCTGATCGCCGCCGGCCGCGCCGTGTCCCTCACCCAGCCGACCGCCCCGACGGCCGCGGGCACCGTGATGCGCCCGCTCCTCGGCGCGCCGGTCACCGGGCGGATCCGGCTGGCCTGGAACCGGTCCACGGTCTCGGCCCGGCAGGCGGAGCCGCTGTTCCGGGCCGCGGCCGGCGCCTATGTGGCCGACGTGGCGAACAACGCCTTCCACAAGGCCTGGTGGGACGCGCACCCCGAGGCCCACCCCTTCCTGGGGTGACGCCGCCCGCCGCCGGCGGTCAGCGCCGGTGGGCCGTCAGCAGCAGGTACTCCCAGTCCATCGCGCCGTCCCTCAGGTGGTCGCGGGCGAGCCCGTCGAGGGCGTCGTCCAGGGCGGCCGCCCGGTCGGGATCACCTTCGAGACTCCGGTACACGGCGATCGTCGGCCCGTAGCAGGCCTTGAAGAACTCGCGGAACTCCGCGGGCTGCGCGAAGTGGTCCACGCGGACCGTCCGGCGCTGGGCGACGACGTCGGCGACACGGTCGCCGAGCAGCTCGTGGACGTGCTCCTCGTCCCCCCAGAGCGGCGGCGGCTGGGCCCCGGGCGGCGGCGGGGGAGCGTAGGGCTTCATCGTGGCGAACATCCGGCCGACGAACCCCTCCGGGGTCCAGCTGACCAGCCCCACGGTTCCGCCGGTGCGGCAGACCCGGAGCAGCTCGTCGGCAGCGGCCTGGTGGTGCGGGGCGAACATGACGCCCACGCAGGACATCACGATGTCGAACTCGCCGTCCGCGAACGGCAGGGCCTCGGCGTCCGCCTCCCGCCACTCCAGCTCGGCGCCGCGTTCGGCGGCGAGCGCGCGGCCGATCTCCAACAGCTCGGGGGTGAGGTCGGACGCCACCACGTCGGCCCCGGCCAGGGCGGCCGGAACGGCGGCGTTGCCGGTGCCCGCTGCGACGTCCAGCACCCGGTCGCCGGTCCGTACGCCGCACTCGTCGACGAGCACGGCTCCGAGCTGCGGGATGACGTGCGTGGCCACGGACGGATAGTCGCCGAGGGCCCACATGGCGCGGTGCTTGGCCTTGAGGGCCAGGTCGGTCCGGTCCGCTTCGTTCGCCTCGGTCATGACAGCCGCCCTCCAGGGGTAGCAGCAGCCCCTTCACCGAGCATAGGCCAGCCTCGGCGACCGCACAGCGCACCCGCTATGAGAAATGAAAACGATTGTAGATAACGTCGGTCTGGGTTCGGTCCGGACGGCTGCCGCCAGGCGTCCGGCTTCACACGCATGCCCGTGACGGTCATGCCCTCCGAAGGAAATCCCTGGGGACACCTGCTGGTTGTCGAGAGCTGGGTGGGGTCGATGAGTCGGCTCCCGCCCCGCGCGATCCGCGAAGGCGGACACGACTTGACCTTCCTCACCCGGGACCTGCACCACTAGCTGCGCCCCACGGCGCCCGCGGACGGGCCGCACCCGCTGCTATCCGCGCTCCATGTCGTGACCGCCGACACCAACGACACGCAGACGCTGCTGCCCTTCGTCGAGCGGCTGCACGGACTGCTCGGCTTAGACGGGGTCCTCTCCTCCTGCGACTACTACCTGTCCGCCGTGGCGCGCACAGCCGGGCGCCTCGGGCTGCCCGGCCCGACCCCCCGTGCCGTGGAGAACGCCTGCCGCAAGGACCGGACCCGCCGGGTCCTCCCGGAGGCGGAGGTGCCCGGCCCGCGGTTCGCCGTCTGAGCTCTCCGGCGGGGAGCTCCCCCGGGCAGCGCTGGCGCGGGCCCTGCTGGCCCGGCCGCAGGTACTCGTCTGCGACGAGATAACCTCGGGCCTCGACCCGGCGGCCCGGGGTGCGGTCCTCGAGGGCCCTGCGCACGATCGGACTGCGCCGGGCGAGCTGCGACCCCGACGAGATGCCCTGACCCGGCCCGCCCCGGGCCCGCCCTCCCCGTGATGCGTGGGCGGGGCCACGGCGGAGGACGCGGGCACCCGGTGGCGGACCGGGCGGAATGCGGGGGCACGCGATCGGTGCGGGGGTCGTGCATCGGTGGGCGGTACCGGCTGTACGAGCGGCTCGGCAGGGGAGCGGCTGCCGCCCGGCCACCCGTGACGCGCGTACCGGCGTACGTCAGCGGACGGAGGCGACGCGTTCCGCCTCCGGTGCGCCGGGCTGGGCCGGAATCCCGGTGAGGCCCTCCGGCGGGCCGGGGGTGCCCTCCCGGATGTCCCGGACCCCGCGGCGCAGGCCGTCGCGCAGCAGGCGGCCCAGGGGACGTTCGACGAACCGGTGGACGCACCAGGCGAGGGCCAGCATGAGGGCGGTGACGCCCAGGACCAGCGGGACGGGGGCCACGTCGTTCCTGAACCGGTGGATGAGGGTGAGCCCGGCCATCATGTGGATCAGGTAGAAGGGGTACGTGACCGCGCCCGCGTGCGGGAGCCAGCGCCACTGGACCCGGTCGAGGGCGCCCAGCGCGATGGCCGCCATGACCAGGAAGCCGAGCGCGATGATCACGTGGGCGGGCCAGGGCGGCGTGCGGTCGGTGACGGCGCGGCCGAGGCTGGAGATCATCCGGCCGTGCACGTAGTGCTGTGCGAGCAGGAACTGGACGCCGATGACGACCCACAGGACGGCGTTGGGGCGGAAGCGTCGCATGAGGTGGAAGGCGATGCCGGCGATGAAGTACGGGGAGTACGAGGGGATCGCGAAGAAGTACAGCGCGGTGCTGTCGGCGGTGGGGGCCACGACCCCGGCCACGGTCCAGAGCCCGCAGAAGAGCACGCAGTTGCGGTAGGTCACCCCGCGCAGGACGACGAGCGCGAACAGGACGTAGAACTTGAGCTCGACGAAGAGGGTCCAGTAGGCGTCGTCGACGTTCGGGACGCCGACGCCGCCCTGGAGCATGGAGAGGTTCACCACGACGTCCGAGAACGACTTCAGGGGACGCACCTCGGGCCAGGTCCACAGGACGAGGCAGGTGAACGCGATGCCCGCCCAGTAGGCGGGGAAGAGCCGGGAGATCCGGGAGACCGCGAAGTCCCCGACGGTGCGGCCCCAGACGCTCATGCAGATGACGAAGCCGCTGACGAGGAAGAAGACCTCGACACCGAGCCAGCCGTAGACGGCGAAGGGGCGGAGGCCGGGGAAGACGGCCACGGACGGCCGGCCCCAGGCGCTGTCCAGGGCGACGTAGTGGTAGAACACCACGCCCAGTGCGGCGAAGATCCGCACGCCGTCGAGGGCCGCGAGCCGACGCGGCATCTTGTCGGCCGCGGATATGCCCACACTCATCCTTCGACAGCCTCCGTGAACGCACGGCCGTCCGGTGACCGCCGCAGGTCCGCGGAACTCTACCGTTCACTCTCGGTCATGCTCCGGGGGTTGCCTTGCCTCCCGTGGGGGCCGGGAGGTCCGGGCAGCCTAGGCCGCCCGGGTGCCCGCACCGCCGGGGCCGAAGTCGCGGGCGAACCCCTCGCGGAATCCCGGCCGTTCGACCGCCCGCTCGAACGCGCTCGCGGCGCGGGCCAGTCCGGCCTCGTGCTCCTGGGCCGCCGCCAGCTCGGCGAGGTAGTCCGGCAGACTCAGGCCGCGTGCCCCGGCGAGCGCGGCGAGCCGGTCGTGGACGTCGGTGTCGAGCTCGACCGCGGTGGTGTCAGCCATACCCCGAGTATGCCGTGCCCGCCGGCCGGCGCGGGGGCGGTTCGCCGCCGCTGGAGCGGGCGGGCCCGTACGAGGCGCCCCGCCCGCTCCCGCCCGCCCGGGAAGCCCCGCGGGGTGGCGCTCAGTTCTCCGGGTGATCCCCTTGCGGAGGGGCCCCGGCGGCGGGTTCGAGCAGGCGGGCGCGCAGCGCCTCGACGAGGGCGGCGTCGGCGCCGAGCAGGTCCGCCGCGTAGGCGTGCACGGAGCCGTGCTCCGCGGCGAGGGCCGCGAGGAACAGGCTCATCACCTCGGCGGGCGCGCGGCCGTACCCGGGCCAGACCCGGGTGCGGCCCGGGTGGCCGGCCCGCCAGTCGTCGAGGAGACGGTCGCCGGCGAGACCGGTGAGCGCGAAGTCGGCCACGATGTCCTGCTCGGAGACGCCCAACAGGGCCAGCACCAGCGCGGCCAGCAGTCCGGTGCGGTCCTTCCCGGACGCGCAGTGGAAGACCGCGGGGCCGTCCTGGTACGCCAGTACCTCCAGGGCCAGGCGGAGTTCGGCGACGCCGTCGTGGGCGACCTCCGCGTAGCGCTCGGCGAGGTAGGGGCCCGGTTCCACGTCGGGGCCGAGGGCGGCCTGGTCGTAAGGCCGGTGCTCGACGCTGAGGTTGTGGTAGGCGAACGACGGATGCCCGGGCACCCGGCCCTTGGCCTCGATCTCCCAGGGGTAGCGCAGGTCGATGACGGTCTCGATGCCCAGGCTGAGGAAGCGCTCCCAGTCGCCGCCCTCCAGCTTGCCGAGCGAGTCGGACCGGAACAGCAGCCCCCACCGCACCGTTCGGCCGTCCGCGGTCGGATAGCCGCCCAGGTCACGGAAGTTGTGGAGCCGTTCGAAAGGTATGTGTCGGTTCACCCCCGGTACCCTACGAGGGAAACCGAGGTGCCCGCCGTCCGCGGGCCGCCTACGGTGTGCAGGGTGCACACGAACCGCAGACGCGACCGCCGACCGGCCCGGCGCCCGGGACGCCACGGGTCTCGGCTCGACGGGGCTGCGCGCAGTGCCCCCGGCCCGGTCGTCCCGGGCGCGGACGTGGTGATCGCGGGCTTGTTCTCCGCCAAGGAGAAGGCGTTCGCCGCGCTCATGGCGGAGGCCTCCGCCGTGGTCGAGGCACGTGGGGCACGGGTGGTGGGCCGCGTGGTCCAGCGTCGAGGGGTGTCGGCCGGCGGGGTGCGGAGGATGACCCTCCCGTACTCCTCGCGCACGCTGATCGGTTCCGGGAAAGTACGCGAGACCAGCGCGCTCGCCGCGCTGACCGGTGCCGACGCGGTGGTCTTCCTGAACCCGCTGACGCCCTTGCAACAGGACGTGCTCTCGGGGCTTTTGGGATGTCCCGCGCTCAGCCTCGCGGAGTTCCTCTCGGGCCCCGACCGCCGACCGCCGGTCTGATCCGGCCCCGAACCGACCTCTGGGAGAACGCCCCATGCGCTTGCGTGCGGTACGCGCCGACGAGCTGCCCCTCCTCCAGGACATCGAGCGGGCCGCCGGCCTCTGCTTCCGGGACGTCGGCATGCCGGAGATCGCCGACGACGAGCCGCTCCCGCTCGGGGAACTCGCCCGCTACGAGCGGGCCGGCCTGGCCTGGGTCGCGGTCGGCGGGACCGGCCTGCCCGCCGCCTACCTGATCGCCGACCGGGTGGACGGGTGCCTGCACGTCGAGCAGGTGTCGGTGCACCCGGCGTACGCCCGCCGCGCCGTGGGCCGCTCGCTGCTGGAGCACCTCGCGGGGCGGGCCCGCGGCAAGGGGGTGCCCGCACTGACCCTGACCACGTTCGCGGACGTCCCCTGGAACGCCCCGTACTACGACCGCTGCGGGTTCCGGCGGCTGGCCGAGGACGAGCTCACCCCGGGTCTGCGGCGGATCCGCGCGCAGGAAGCGGCGCACGGCCTCGACCGATGGCCGCGCGTCTGCATGCGCCGCGCGCTGTGACCCCGCGTGCGCACGCGCCGCGCCGCCGGGAACGGGGCGCGGTCACGGGCGGCCGATCCGGACGCGGGCGGCGACCGGCAGGTGGTCGCTGCCCGTGGCCGGCAGGGTCCGGACGTCGCGCACGGTCGCCCCGCGGGCCAGGACCTGGTCGATGCGCGCGACGGGGAACGCCGCGGGCCAGCTGAAGGCGAGGCCCCGGCGCGGGGCGCCCACGCGCGAGGTGACCGGGGCGAGCCCGCGGTCGTCCACGGTGCCGTTCAGGTCGCCGAGCAGCACCACGGTGTCCAGGCGCTCGGCCGCGACGGCCGCGCCCAGCAACCCGGCGCTCTCGTCCCGGGGCCCGGAGCCGAAGCCGCTTACCCCGAGGCGGACCGACGGCAGGTGGGCCACGTACACCGCGACCTCGCCGTGCGGCGTGCGGACCGAGGACCGCAGCCCGCGGTTCCAGCCCTCCCCGATGCCCCGCGGCCGGATGTCGAGGTGCCGTACGTCCGTCAGCGGGTACTTCGACCAGAGTCCGACGGTGCCCTCGACCGCGTGGTGGGGGTAGTCGGCCGCCAGGACCGACGCGTAGACCGGCAGCGCGGCGGGCGTCAGCTCCTCCAGGGCGATCAGCTCGGGCGACGCCGCGGCCAGCGCGCGCGCCGTACCCGCGGGGTCGGGGTTCTCGTCGCTGACGTTGTGCTGGACCGCGACGAGGTCGCCCGCCGCCCGCTCCGCCGGCAGCAGCAGCCCGCCGAAGAGGTACGTCCACACGGCCGCCGGCAGCGCCACGGCCACGGCAGCGGTCGCCGAGCGGCGCCACAGCGCGAGCCCGGCCAGTACCGGGACCGCCGTCCCGAGCCAGGGCAGGAACGCCTCCAGCAGGCTGCCCGGGCGGCCCACGGCGTTCGGCACGGCGGAGTGGAACGCCAGCAGCGCGGCCGTCAGCACGGCGGACGCGGCGAGCGCCCGTCCCCTCGTCCAGGACCATTCACCCCGCATGCGGTGCATGCCCCGCCCCCGTTCATCCGCCTCGAACGCCGCTTACGACGCGTGGGGCGGTGATCGGGTTCCCGCGGGGCCGGGACGGCGGGCGCGCCCCGCTGACCGCCCGACGGCTCGGGTGTGCTCCGTACGAGTTCACTTGGCGGGCCCGTTCGGCCGCAAGGCCGAGTTCATGATCATCATTTTGGCTCCCGATCGTTTTGATGCTGCCATCCGGCCGGGTGAGATCTGGGAGTGCTGCGTGGCCATGTCACGAACGCAACGAACGCAACGAACGCAACGGGCTGGTACGGGGCGGACGCTAGAGCCGCGGCGACCGGAGCAACAGGTCCGGTCGGCGCGGCCGCGTCGCACCCGGGCCTGGGGCGCGGCGGCCGCCGCCACGGGGATCATGCTGCTCGTCGCGGCGGCCCCGGGCCGGGCCACCGGACCGGACACCGCGGACGGAGCCCTTGGCGCCCAGCGGCGGGAGGCGGCGGTCACCCTGCTGGTCGGCAGGGCGCTCGACGACGGAAGCCGGGACGCCGACGGGTGGTGCACCGTGCACACCTTCCGGCCCGCGCTGTGCAAGCGCTGGCGGGAGCAGCGGGTGCTGGCCACCGAGGCCGGGGCGGCGTCCGTACTGCGCCGTCCGCCGCTCGGCGACGCCGCCCGCGCGGCCCGGGCGGACGCGCTGCCCACCGACGCCGCAGCGCCGCTGGAGATCGGCCTGGCGGACCAGGGCCTGCTCACCGACGTGACCGTACGGGACGGCCGCGGCCGCCACCTCGCGGGGAAGCTGACCCAGGAGGGCCGGCGCTGGCTGAACACCGAGCCGCTGCGGGCCGGGGAGTCCTACACCCTGCGGGTCGGCGCGCAGGACGCGGCCGGGACCCCCGTCGCCGCGATCCTGCACTTCCGGACCGCGCCGCCCGCCGACGGGGGACGGCTCACGGTCGCCTTCGGACCCCGCCCGGGAACGTACGGCGCCGGGCAGATCGTGACCGCCGCCCTCAGTCACCCGGTCCCCGCCGGCGACGTCCTGGCCCGCGCCCGGCTGGAACAGGCGCTCCAGGTGACCTCCGAGCCGCAGGTCGAAGGGGCCTGGCACTGGGTCGACGAATCGACCCTGCACTTCCGGCCCCGCACGTACTGGCCCGCCCACGCGGTCGTCAGCGTCCGCAGCGGGCTCGACGGGGTCCGGGTCGGTGACGACCTCCACGGGGGCCCCTCCGAGGGGCTCGCGTTCACCGTCGGGGACCGGATCGAGGCCGTCACCGACGCCGCGGCCCACGAGATGACGGTGCGCCGCAACGGGCAGGTCGTCCGGACGATCCCCGTCACGACGGGCAAGGCCGGCTTCCTGACCCGCAGCGGCGTCAAGGTCGTGCTGCGCAAGGAGTACAAGGTCCGCATGCGCGGGGACTCCATCGGCATCAAACGCGGCACCAAGGAGTTCTACGACCTGCCCGTCCTCTACGCGACCCGGGTGACCTGGAGCGGGGAGTACGTGCACGCCGCGCCCTGGTCGGTCGAGGCGCAGGGCGTGGAGAACGTGAGCCACGGCTGCACCGGCATGAGCACGGAGGACGCGGCCTGGTTCTTCCACACGGTCCGCGAGGGCGACATCGTCGAGGTGGTCAACAGCGGCGGTGAGGAGATGGCCCCCTTCGCCAACGGCGTCGGGGACTGGAACGTTGACTGGCGCAGCTGGCTCGCGGGCAGCGCCCTGGCCGGCGCGGACGCCCGCCGGGCGGGCCCGCCGCCCGCACCCGCCCGCCTGCACCCCACGACCTGAACCGGGCCCGGTTCGGGCCCGAACCGGGCCCGAACCGGGCTTGAACCCGGCCCGGTCCGCGCCCGAACCCGGCCCGGTCCGCCCGGCCCCCGGGATGGGCCGGGCGGACCGGACCGAACGGGCGCGGCCGCCGGACCGGGCCGGTGGCCCCGAGCGGCTACTCGAACCTGGACGGGTCGCCGGCCCCGCGCCGCACGATCTCGGCCTCACCGCTGGAGAAGTCGACGACCGTGGTCGGCTGGGTGCCGCAGTCACCGGAGTCGACAACGGCGTCCACCACGTGGTCGAGCCGTTCCTTGATCTCCCAGCCCTGGGTCAGGGGCTCGTCCTCGTCGGGCAGCAGCAGGGTGCTGGAGAGCAGCGGCTCGCCGAGCTCCGCGAGCAGGGCCTGCGTGACGACGTGGTCGGGGATGCGGACGCCGACCGTCTTCTTCTTCGGGTGCAGCAGCTGGCGCGGCACCTCCTTCGTCGCCGGGAGGATGAAGGTGTAGCTCCCCGGGGTCGCCGCCTTGATCGCGCGGAAGACGTCGTTGTCGAAGTTCACGAACTGGCCCAGCTGCGCGAAGTTCTGGCACACCAGGGTGAAGTGGTGACGGTCGTCGAGGTTCCGGATGGACCGGATCCGGTTGATGCCGTCCCGGTTGCCGAGGCCGCAGCCCAGCGCGAAACAGGAGTCCGTCGGGTACGCGATGAGCGCGCCGGACCGGATGAGGTCAGCCACGCCGCCGATGGTGCGCTGCTGGGGGTTATCGGGGTGCACGTCGAAGTACTTCGCCATCCGCCGAGCCTACGGGACCCAGAGCCGTCCCCGGCACGCCGGCTGCCGCCGAACGCAGGAGCCGACGGCATTCGTTCGGGGGAAACGGGCCGCAGGGTCCCCGCCCGCCGGGCAACCTGATCCAGATCCCGGTGCACATCCCGATCAACGTCTGCGGCGACAGCGTCAACGTGGTCGGCCTGCTGAACCCGGCCGTCGGCAACACCTGCGTCAACGCCTGACCGAGCGCGTCCCGGCCCGCCCCGCCACCGGCGGGGGCGGGCCGCACCCTCACCCCGCGGACGACCGCAGTGCCGCCGTGTGGGCCCGCACCTCGGCGGGAGTGAGGTAGGAGTCCGTGTACTCGAACTCCCGCAGGCTCGGCGGCCGGGTCCGCTGGAAACCGGTACGGACGAAGTCGTCCCCGGCCACCGCGTTCAGCATCCAGTTCGTCAGCACCCTGGTCTTGGCCACGTTCGTCCGCAGCGCCGACCAGTGGTACCCGCGGGCCACCGCCTGCGCCGGAAGACCGCGCAGCGGGATGCCCAGCGGCTTGGACACGGCGTCCGTGCCGCCGAGGTCGACGACGAGCCCCAGGTCCCGGTGGGAGTACGGCCGCAGCGGCTGCCGGCGCAGCGTCGCGATCAGGTTGTCGGCCAGCGTGCGCCCCTGCCGCAGCGCGTGCTGCGCCGTCGGCGGGCAGATCGCGCCGTCCTTGCCCGACGCGAGGTCCGGCACGGCGGCGGCATCGCCCAGGGCGAAGACCCCGGGAGCCCCCGGCACGGTCAGCTCGGGGGTCACCACCAGACGCCCCCGCTCGGTCTCCGCGCCCAGGGTCGCGACCAGCGGGCTCGCGGCCACTCCGGCCGTCCAGATCAGCGTCCGGCTCGACAGCACCCGCCCGTCCGTCAGGGTCACCTCGTCCGGGCCCGCCTTCGCGACGCTCACCCCGAGGGACACCTCGATGCCGCGCCGCCGCAGGATCTCCAGGGCGGCCCTCCCGAGGGAGTCGCCGAGCTCGGGCATCAGCTTGGGAGCCAAATCCAGCAGGTGCCAGCTGATCTGCCGGGGGTCGAGGCGCGGGTAGCGCTTGACCGCCTGGTGGGTCAGCCGCTGCAGGCAGGCGGCCGTCTCGGTGCCCGCGTACCCTCCGCCGACCACGACGAAGCACAGCCGGGACGCGCGCTCCGCCTCGTCCTGGCTGGCGTCGGCCAGGTCCAGCTGCGCGATGACGTGGTCGCGCAGGTAGGCGGCCTCGGCGAGGGTCTTCATGCCCCGCGCGTGCTCGACGAGGCCGGGGATGTCGAACGTACGGGTGACGCTGCCGGGCGCCAGCACCAGGTGGTCGTACTCCCGGTCGGTCACCTCGCCGGTGATCGTGCGGATGACGCAGACCTTCGCCACCGGATCCACGCCGATCGCGCCCCCGGGCACGATCCGGGTGCGGTGCCGGCTGCTGCGCCGCAGCGAGACGGCGATGGACTGCGGGGTCAGCACACCGGACGCCACTTGCGGCAGCAGGGGCAGGTACAGCTGGTAGGAGGTCGGAGTGACGAGGGAGATGTCCGCCTCCTCCGGTGTCAGCCGGCGCTCCAGCCTGCGGACGCACTCCACTCCGGCGAAGCCGGCGCCCACCACGAGAATCCTCGGTCGTGTCACGGTGTCCGTCCTCTCTCGGGCGGCCCGGTGATCGGGCCGGACCGGTCACCGCGCCCCTTCCCCGTCCGGAGCGCTCTGCACACGGGAAACGCGTACGGCCGCGTATACGACCCCGGCTTCCGCGTTCCGACGGCCCGGCGCCGCGCCCCGTGGGACAGTGGAGGGCATGTGCGGCCGATACGCCTCCACCCGGGGCCCGGGCGACCTCGCCGACCTGTTCGGGGTCACCCGTTGGGACCCCGCGGAAACCCTGGCGCCCAGCTGGAACGTCGCCCCGACCGACCCGGTGTGGGCCGTCCTGGAGCGCCCCGACCGCGAGAGCGGCGTCGTGGAGCGGGGACTGCGGCCGCTGCGCTGGGGACTGGTCCCCTCCTGGGCGAAGCGTCCGGACACCGGGGCCAAGATGATCAACGCGCGGGCGGAGACCGTGCACGAGAAGCCCGCCTACCGCCGCGCCTTCGCCAAACGCCGCTGCCTGCTTCCCGCGGACGGCTTCTACGAATGGGAGCCCGTTCCGGCCACGGACACGGCGAAGGCGTACAAGCAGCCGTACTTCATCACGCCCGAGGACGCCTCCGTGCTGGCCATGGCGGGCCTCTACGAGTTCTGGCGCGACAAGACGGTGGCGGACGACGACGATCCGGCGGCCTGGTGGACCACCTGCACGATCATCACCACCGAAGCGGCCGACGCGGCCGGCCGCGTCCACCCCCGCATGCCGCTCGCCATCGCGCCGGCCGACTACGAGGCCTGGCTCGACCCCACCCACCAGGACCCGGACGAGCTCCGCGCCCTGCTCGGCACGCCGGCCGCGGGCCGCCTGAACGTGCGCGCGGTCTCCACCGCCGTCAACGACGTCCGCAACAACGGCCCCGAGCTGCTGCACGACCCGTCCTGACCGGGCGCCGACCCCGAACCCGGGGGAGTCCGTACCCGCGTGCGCCGCGCTCGCGTTGCGGGTGGGCGGCCACCGGGGGAGGGTCGGGAGGCGAGCCCGCCCCCAGGGAGGAACCGAGCCATGCCCATCGCCACCGTGAATCCCGCCACCGGCGAGACCCTGCGCACCTTCCGGGCCCAGGACCCCGACGAGGTCGAGCAGTGCCTCGCCGAGGCCGCCGCGGCGTTCGCCGACTACCGCACCACCGGCTTCGCCGAGCGGTCCGCACTCCTGCTCGCGGCCGCCGACCTCCTGGAGGCGGACAACGAGGACATCGCGCGGACCATGACCACCGAGATGGGCAAACCCCTCGCGGCGGCCCGCGCCGAAGCCGCCAAGTGCGTGAAGGCCATGCGCTGGTACGCCGCGCACGCCGAGTCGCTGCTCGCCGACGAGCACCCCGCCGAGAGCGACGTCCGCGACTCCGGGGCCGACTCCGTACTCGTGCGCTACCGGCCGCTCGGCGTGGTCCTCGCCGTCATGCCGTGGAACTTCCCGCTCTGGCAGGTCGTACGGTTCGCCGCGCCCGCGCTGATGGCCGGGAACACGGGCCTCCTCAAACACGCCTCCAACGTGCCCCAGACGGCGCTCTACCTGGGCGACCTGTTCCACCGGGCCGGCTTCCCCCGCGGCTGCTTCCAGACCCTCCTGATCGGCTCCGACGGCGTGGAGCGGGTCCTGCGGGACGGCCGCGTCGCCGCCGCGACGCTGACGGGCAGCGAGCCCGCCGGCCGGGCGGTCGCCTCCGTGGCCGGGGACGAGATCAAGAAGACCGTCCTGGAACTGGGCGGCAGCGACCCCTTCGTCGTGCTGCCCACCGCGGACGTCGCCCGGGCCGTCGAGACCGCCGTCACCGCGCGCGTGCAGAACAACGGCCAGTCCTGCATCGCCTCGAAGCGGTTCATCGTGCACACCGACGTGTACGACGAGTTCGCCGCCGGGTTCACCGCGGCCATGGCCGCGCTCACCGTGGGCGACCCGATGGACGAGGCCACCGACGTCGGCCCGCTCGCCACCGAACAGGGCCGCGCCGACCTGGAAGAGCTCGTCGAGGACGCCGTGCGCCGGGGCGCCACCGTCCTGTGCGGGGGCGGCCGGCCCCGGGGCCGGGACGCCGGCTGGTTCCACGAGCCCACGGTCCTCGCCGACGTCACCGCGGCCATGCGCATCGACCAGGAGGAGACGTTCGGGCCGGTCGCCACGCTCTACCGCGTCGGCAGCCTGGAAGAGGCGATCGAACGGGCCAACCACACTCCCTTCGGCCTGAGCTCCAGCGTCTGGACCGCCAGCGACGCGGACGTGGAGGCCTGCGTCCGCGACATCCAGGCCGGCGGGCTCTTCGTCAACGGCATGACCGCCTCCCACCCCGCACTGCCCTTCGGCGGCGTCAAGCGCTCCGGGTACGGACGCGAGCTGTCGGGGCACGGCATCCGCGAGTTCTGCAACGCGACCACGGTGTGGCGGACGGGCGCCTGACGTGCCGACCCGCTTCCTCGAACCGGGCGGACCGTACGGCGAAGCGGACTTCGACCGGCCCGGGGGAGTAGTGGTCAAGCCCGCCGTGTCCGCCGGGGCCCGGGACACCGCCCGCTACGAGCCCGGCCGGCACGCGGGCGCCGCACGCCACGCCCGGATGCTGCTGGACCGGGGCCGCACGGTCATGGTCCAGCCGTACCTGCGCCGGGTCGAGGAGGGCGAGCGGGCGCTGGTCTTCCTCGGCGGTGCGTACAGCCACGCGATCCGCAAGGGGCCGCTGCTCACCGAGGCCGGCGTGATCGACAACTTCCGCGTCGCCCACCCCGGCGTCACCGCGTACGACCCGACCGACGCGGAACTCCGCACGGCGCGGGACGCCCTGGCGGCGGTCCCCGCACCGGGTGCGCTGCCGTTCGCCCGGGTCGACCTGGCGCTGGGCGAGGACGGGGAACCCGTGGTGAGGGAACTGGAGCTCATCGAACCCAACCTGTTCCTGCGGGACGCCCCGCACGGGCCGGAGCGCTTCGCGGAGGCGATCAGGGCGGCCGCGTCGGTCGCCGCGGCGGGGTAGGGCGGCGCCGACAGGGCAGGGCAGCGGGACGGGGCAGCCGGGCAGGGCGGCGCCGGCGGGCCGGTGCGGACAGGGCTGCCGCGGCCCACCCCCGGGGCACGGGGCCGACCACCGGTACGGGGCCGGCGTACGGGTACGGGGCCGGCGTGCCGGGGCCGATCTGCTGAACCCGCGTCCCGCCGGGCATCCCGGCCGCCCGGAACGGGCAGCCAGCACGGGTGACCCCCTCCGTAGCGAGCCCCGCGCCGCCCGCCGCCACCCGCCCGCGCCGGGCGCTGCTCGCCGGCTCGGCCGGCAATTTCGTCGAGTGGTACGAGTTCGGCGTGTACGGCTGCTTCGCCACGGTCATCGCCGCCCACTTCTTCACCCCTGCGACCCAGGCCGGCGGGGGCGGCGCCGGGCCGCTGATCACCACCTACGCCTCCTTCGCACTGGCCTTCTTCTTCCGCCCCGCCGGCGCGCTGCTGTTCGGCCGGCTCGGCGACCGCATCGGCCGCCGTCCCGTCCTGGTCCTCGTCATCTGCCTCATGACGTGCGCCACCACCCTGATCGGACTCCTTCCGACCCAGGCGACGGCGGGCGCGGCCGCTCCCTGGCTGCTCACCCTGCTGCGCGCCCTCCAGGGCCTCTCCGCCGGAGGGGAGTTCGGCGGCGCCGTGGCCCTGATGACCGAATCCGCGCCGCCCGGGCGGCGCGGGCGCTACGGCGCCTGGCAGTCGTTCACCGTCGCGCTCGGGCTGCTCGCCGGTGCCGGGACGGCCGCGCTGCTGGCCACGGTCCTCTCCCCGGCCACCCTGCACGACTGGGGCTGGCGCGTCCCGTTCCTGCTCGCCCTGCCGCTCGGGCTGGCCGCCCTGTGGCTGCGCACCGGTCTCGTGGAACCGCCCGGGCGCGGGGAACCGCCCGGTCTCGTGGAACCGTCCAGGGCCGTAACGGCGGCCGCCCCCGGTGCCGGCAACCCCGACGCCGGTGCCCGGCCCACCGCCGGGGCGACCGTCCGCGCCGTCGTCCTCGGCATCGGCCGGATCACCGGCTGGTCGGCGGCCGGCTACACCTTCCTCGTCGTCCTGCCCTCCTACCTCCAGTCCACGCTCGGCGCGTCCTTCCAGGAGGCCCTGATCGCCACCACGTTCGCCAACCTCGGCTTCGCCGCGTCGATCCTCCCCGCCGGAACGCTCAGCGACCGGATCGGCCGCCGCCCCGTCATGCTCTGCGGCGCCCTCGCCGTCGCCCTCCTCGCCCTGCCCCTGCTCCACCTGCTCCAGGACCCCGGCACCTCCGCACCCGCCAAGGCGGCCGCCCTGGTCTGCGCGGGCGCCACGGTCGGCCTGCTCGCCGGACCCGGGCCCGCCATGCTCGCGGAGATGTTCCCCGCACGCGTACGGTGCACCGGGCTCGGGGTGGCGTACGCCCTGGCCAACGCGGTCTTCGCCGGCTGCGCGGGCCTCGTCATCACCACCCTGACCGACCTCACCGGATCCACCGACATCCCCGCGTACTACGCCGCCGGCGCCTGCGCCCTCAGCGCCGCGGCCCTGGCGACCCTGCGCGGCGACGACCACCTCGGGCCGCTGCGGTGAAGGTCGTCGGCCTGATGTCGGGCACCTCCTACGACGCCGTCGACGCCGCCGCCGCGGAACTCACGCTCGACGGCGCGGGCGACACCCTGCACCTGGACCCGCTCGGCATGGTCAGCGCCCCGTACGACGACGCCCTGCGTCGCGCCCTCGCCGCGGCCCTGCCGCCCTCACCCACCACCCTGGCCGACGTGTGCCGCCTCGACACCCGCATCGGACAGGCCTTCGCCGCCCTCGCCGTCCGCGCCGACCGCGAACTGTGCGGCGGCCGCGCCGAGTTGATTGCCTCCCACGGCCAGACCGTCTACCACTGGGCCTCCGGGGGCCGAGTCCACGGCACCCTCCAGCTCGGCCGGCCCGCCTGGATCGCCGAAGCCACCGGCTGCCCGGTCGTCTCCGACTTCCGCCCCGGCGATGTCGCCGCCGGCGGGCAGGGCGCCCCGCTCGTCAGCCTGATCGACACGATGCTGCTGCGCGGGCGCCCCGGAGTCCCCACCGCCCTGAACATCGGCGGCATCGCCAACCTCACCGCCCTCCCCGCCGCGGGCCCGCCCGTCGCCTTCGACACCGGACCCGGCAACGCCCTGATGGACGCCGCCGTCCACGCGGCGACCTCCGGGCGCGCCGGCTACGACCACGACGGGGCCCTCGCCGCCTCCGGCCGGGTCCACGCCCCGCTCCTGCGGCGACTGCTCGACGAGCCGTACTACCGGCTGCCCGCCCCCAAGACGACCGGCAAGGAGCTGTTCCATCCGGGCTACCTGCGCACGGCCCTGGACGGCTTCGGCTCCGTCCCGCCGCCCGACCTCCTCGCCACGCTCACCCGGCTCACCGCCCGCACCGTCGCCGACGCGCTGCGCGCGCTGGGCGCCACCGAGGTCGTCGCCTCCGGCGGCGGCACCCGCAACCCCGTCCTGATGGCGATGCTGCGCGAGGAACTGGCCGCCGGAACGGCCCTGCTGGACTCCGGCGCGTTCGGACTGCCCGCCGCCGAGAAGGAGGCGTACGCCTTCGCCGTCCTCGGCTTCCTCACCCTGCACGGCCTCCCCGGCAACGCCCCCGAGTGCACCGGAGCGCGCGGCCCGCGCGTGCTGGGTTCGCTCACCCCCGGCCTGCGCCCCCTGCGCCTGCCCCCGGTGCCCGCGCGTGCGCCGGTCTCCCTCGTGGTGGGCCGGGGGTGAGGGCGGCCGCCGCTCCCGGCCGGAGCCGCTGTTGGCGTACGGACATGCGCGCTCCCCTCGGCCCCTTCGACGACGCCCGCCCCGCCCCGGACTGCCCGGCCGAGCTGACCCGGCCCGTGGCCGACGCGGTCGTCGGCCTGCCCTGCGGCCTCCCCGCGGAGCAGGCGCAACAGATCGTCTACGTCGGCACCGACCCGGCCATCGCGGACACCGCCGCCTTCGTCGCGCACTACGGGCAGGACCTGCTGGACCGGTCGGCGAACTGCGTGATCGTCGCCGCCAAGCGCGGCGGCGACGATCACCCTCGCGGCCTGTCCGGTCCCCTCCGGCGGCAGGGTCGACATGAACGGGGTCGTGCGACGCCACCCGGGCGCCCGGCAAGGTGTCGTTCGCGGCGGTGGAGACGGCGGTGGAACTGACCGGCATGGAGTACGGCGGCATCACCCCGGTGGGCCTGCCGGCCGGGTGGCCGCTGCTGGTCGACCCGGCGGTCGCGGACACGGCGTACGTCCTGGTGGGCACCGGCCGGCGGCGCGGCAAGCCATCGCCCCCGGGAAGCTGTTCGCGCTCCTGCCGGGCGCCGAACTGGTCGAGGGGCTGTGCGTCTGACGCCGTGACGCCGTGACGCCGTGACGGCATGCCGGCCCGCTGTGCCACGGGCCTGCCCCGGAACGCGGCCCGGTCGTAGGATGAACCGGCGATCACGCCCGCCGGGCCGTGCGCGAGCGGACGGAGACCCCCCGTGCACCAGCAGCCCGTCACCGTCGTCACGGGCGGCAGCCGCGGCATCGGCGCCGCGATCTGCGCGCGCCTCGCGGCCGACAGCCACGACGTCGTCCTCGGCTACCACTCCGACGACCGGGCCGCCGAGAAGGTCGCCGGGACCGTCCGGAACGCGGGCCGCCGCTGCAGCACCGTCCGCGTCGACACCGCCGACGAGGCCGCGGTCGACCAGCTCTTCGACACCGCCGCCCTGCTCGGCACCGTCACCGGCCTGGTCAACAACGCCGGCGTCAGCGGCCCCAACGGCCCCCTGGCCGAAGCCGACGCGGCAGGCATCCGCCGCTCCCTCGACGTCAACGTGCTCGGCTACCTCCTCTGCGCGCGGCGCGCCGTCCGGGACATGGCGCGCACCGGCGGCGGGGCCGTCGTCAACATCTCCTCGGCCGCGGCCACGCTCGGCGCCCCCGGCCAGTACGTGCACTACGCCGCGGCCAAGGCGGCCGTCGACGCCATGACCGTGGGACTGGCCAAGGAGGTCGCCGCCGACGGGATCCGCGTCAACTGCGTCGCACCGGGCACGGTGTGGACGGACTTCCACGAGGACCCCCAACGACCGGCCCAGGTGGCGCCCCGCATCCCGATGGGCCGGGCCGGAGAGCCGGACGAGATCGCCGGCGCCGTGTCCTGGCTCCTCTCCGCCGACGCCTCGTACACGACGGGCGCTGTCCTGCGCGTCGCCGGCGGCCTGTAGCACGCCCGGAAGAGCCCCACGCCGCCCCCGCCCCTCGGGCCCGTGACGGCGGTACGGCACGACGGCGCCCGCACCTTCCGGTGCGGGCGCCGTCGTCGGGCGGGGTGGGGCGGGGCGGGGGCTCAGGCGCGGATGATGTTCTCCGCCTGGGGGCCCTTCTGGCCCTGCGTGATGTCGAACGACACCGTTTCGCCCTCGGTCAGTTCGCGGTATCCGTTGCCGGAGATGTTGGAGTAGTGGGCGAAGACGTCCGGTCCGCCCCCGTCCTGGGCGATGAAGCCGAAGCCCTTTTCGGAGTTGAACCACTTCACGGTGCCACTGGCCATGCTCGCCCCTCTGATCATCCGTCGAGCGGCCCGGGCTCGGGCCGCCGCGGGCGCCGTCTCGCGGACCACCCGCCCCCACTACTCCCCGGGGACGACAGCAACTACACCCGTGGGGAACGGTCTTGTGGGATTCGCCGGGCCCGTGGACCGAACAGATCCACCCCATCCGGCAGGAACCCGGCGGACAGCGTGGGTGCCCGCACTGGCCGGAGAGGCGCCGATGACCGGTCCGGGGTCGTACGCTCGGTACCGGTCCGCACGACGGCGGCAACGCCGTCGCCCTCCACGTGAACACCGGGCAGGCGATGAGCTCTCAGACGTTTCAGGCAGGACAGACGGGCCTCATCGTGCGGGTCCCGGAGGCCGAACCCGCCGTCCGCGGGTGGCGCGAGCGGCTCGACCCCTCGGCGCACGACGGGGTGCCGGCCCACGTCACCGTCCTCTTCCCCTTCCTCGACGAGAGCCGCCTCGACGCGGACGTGATCGCCGCCCTCGCCGGGATCGTGGCCGGTTACGGCGCCTTCGACCTGTGCTTCCGGACGTGCGGACGCCTCCCCGAGGTGCTGTACCTCGCCCCCGAACCGGCCGACCCGCTGCGGGAGCTCACGGAGGCCGTCGTCGCCCGGTGGCCCGAAGCCCCGCCCTACGGAGGCCGGTTCACCGAGATCATCCCCCACCTGACCATCGCCCAGGGGCAGGACGACGCCACCGCGGACGAGATCGAAGCCGGCCTCCTCGGCCGGCTGCCCATCGCCTCCCGCATCACGTCGGTCGTCCTGATGGCCCACGACGGAACGACGTGGCAGGAGCGCGAGGTGTTCCCCCTCGGCGACGAGGCTCCGCCCGGCTGTCCGGGAGCCGGGGAGCACACCTGAGACCGGCGGAAACGGAGGAGGGGCGGGGGGGGCCCCCGCCGGGGGGCCCCCCCCCCCCCGGGGGGGGGTTGGGTGCGGGGGGAGGGGGGGGGGGAGGGGGGCGTAAGGGCCGGGCGGGGCGCCGGCGCCGGGGGGTTGTACGATT
>NZ_JBHXQN010000047.1:0-49796 GCF_042717785.1 Streptomyces sp. NPDC058619 | reverse complement strand
ACATGATCACCGGCACCGTGCCTGCTCTGCTGTCCGGATACCCCTGCCCAACACGGACATGACACCACGTCACTCACGAGACCGGCGAACCGGACGAATCCCGTTCGTGCAATGCCCCTGGGGCACCCGGTGCGCCCATGTGCCCGATCAATGCCCGACTGCGCGTGCTGCGAGCCTTTCACCTGCGGGAACGTTTCCCCAACCCCTGCCAGAGGAAGGGGTTGGACCAGCCGCCGGTCCAGACGGTGGGGAAGGGCGCGGCGAGGCCGGCGAGCCGGCCGTCGACGTGGACGCGGACCTCGCGGTACGGGCCGTCGGCCGCCTTGCAGGAGTACGGGGCCGCGTCCGGGACGGTCAGGTACCAGTACTCCTCGCAGCCGCCGCCGGAGCCGGTCGCGTACACCTCGGCGAGGAGCCGTTCGGTGTTGCGCGGGGTGGTGACGGCCGGGCTGGTGAGCGGCAGGACGCGGTCGGGGGTCGCGGCCGGTCCGGTGGGGCCCTCGGCTGCGTGGAAGGTCAGGGTGACCGTGACGTCGATGACTCCGGTGTAGGTGTCGTCGACGACGTTCCCGATGAGCATCTCGACTGGCTGCGGCCGGGCGAGGGTGTCGCGGTAGCGGGTGACGTCCTTCTCCACGGACCAGGTGATGCCGTCGGGCGAGGGCTGGGGCGTGGAGGTGCGCAGGATCTCCACGCCGCCAAGGGAGAGGTGGCCGAGACGGTCGTACTGGCGGCCCTTGACCTTCCCGTCGAGGCGGAGCACGACCGCGGCCCAGTGGTCGGCGCCGCAGCCGGCGGGGGGTGCGTAGGAGCCCCGGTACGGGGTGAAGTCGCGGAACCGCGCCTCCGCGAGGGTCACCCGGCAGGACCGTGTCGCGGGGCGGGCGACGGGCGGAGCGGGCGTGAGGGGGTCGTGCCAGTCGGTGCCGAACTCGGCGGGCGGGGTCACGCCGCCGGGGGCGGGGGCCGGGGCCGGGCGGAGGTCGGCGGCTACGCCCGGGGCCGCTGCACGGTACGGGGCCGCTGCACGGTACGCAGCCGGGCTCGCGGCTGCCGTCGCGGGTTCCGAGGCGCCGGCCAGGCCGGCCGCGGCGAGGGTCAGCGCGCCGAGCAGGCGCATGATCCGGTGTCGTGTCATGGCCCCGGAGTGAAGCCCGGCGTCCGGTGGCACACCAGGGCGGGCCGCCCCGCCCTGGCGCGATCCGGCCCCCGCGACGGGACTCAAGCTCTGTACGCGGGGCGGTGGCGCCCCGGCGCTCTTCCGGCGGGAGCGCTCGCCTCCCAGCGGGGCTCTGGTGGCCCACTGGACGGGGCCGTTGCCCCGCGGCCGGCCGACCGCGTGCCACCGGGGGCTCCGCCTGCGGGCCGGGTGGCCCCGACCGGTGCCACCACGGGTCACGGCGGGGGTGACCGCCCACCAGCGGGAGTCCGGCGGCCGTTTCCCGCCGGGGCCGCGGACGCCTCAAGCCGGGCGAGGGAACAGCACCCGCCGGGGGCCGGTCAGCTGCCGGTGGGGAGGACGGCCACGCCGTCGTCGTCCGCGTACACGGTGTCCCCGGGGCGGAACGTGACCTCGCTGATCGTGACGGGCCCGTCCACGGCGCCCGCGCCGCTCTTGCCGCTCTTGCCGCTCTTGCCGCTCTTGCGGGGGATCGTGCCCGAGGCCTTGACGCCTCTTCGCCGGCCCGGTCCGCACGCTCGCCGGCCACGGGGACGACGCGCTGCTGCGCGAGCTCGTCCACGGCCCCGGAGAGGGAGCCGTCCTCGTCGTGGACGGCGGCGGCTCGCTGCGCACCGCCCTCGTCGGCGACCTGATCGCGGGCGCCGCCCGGCGCAACGGCTGGGCCGCCCTGATCCTCCACGGCGCGGTGCGCGACAGCGTGGCCCTCGGCGGACTCGACCTGGGCGGTCAGTCGCGGGAGTTGCCGAACAGGATGCGGTAGCCGATCAGCAGGACCAGCGAGCCCGCGATGGCGGAGCCCCAGGTGGCGAGGTCGAAGAACTGCGTCTGGATCGGGCGGTCCAGGAACGTGGCCGAGAGCCAGCCCCCGATGAAGGCGCCGGCGACGCCGATGAGGATGGTGCCGATCAGGCCGCCCGGGTCCCGGCCGGGCAGCAGGACCTTGGCTATGCCTCCGGCCAGCAGTCCCAGGATGATCCAGCTCACGAACCCCATGACCAGTCACTCCGTTTCGGTGGTGCGTCGCGTTCACCGGGGAGGACGCGAGCGGAGCCGAAACGGTTCTCGGGGCCGTGCTCAGCGGCGCGCAGCCGGCCTGGTCAGCGCGAGCACGGCGAGGGTCGCGACGCCGACCGCGCCGACCGCGCCCGCCGCCAGGAAGGCGCCGCGGGAGCGCCAGGAGAGCACGGAGAAGGCGGACTGCGCGGAGAGGACCGAGCCCACGCTCAGCCACGAGCCGGCGGAGCCGAGCGAGAGCGACGAACCGATGGAGGCGGCGGACAGCGCGGAGCCGACCGATCCGATGGACAGCACGCTCCCGACCGAACCGACGGAGAGCACGGAGCCCACCGAGCCGATCGACAGCACCGAGTCCTTGGACCACAGGGAAAGGGACGATCCTTCAGCCATGCGCGTCATGCTGCCACACGGGTGGCCGGTCCGGCGGGAGCGGCGGGGGCGGCGGGAACCGCGGGAGCGGACGGCACCGCCGGGGCGATCGGGGCCACGGGGACCATCGGAGCCGTGGGAGTGATCGGAGCCGCGGGAACGACAGAGCCCGCCGAGGCAGCGGCGCCCGCGGCCACGGCGGCGCCCGTCGGCGCCGGTGGCGTCCGGGTGAGCAGGAGCACGCCGCGCGCGGCCGCCAGGGCTCCCGCCGCCGCCAGCAGCACGCCCGCCGCACCGCCCTGGAGGCGTTCCCCGAGCAGCACCATGCCGATGGCCGCGGCGGCAAGGGGGTTGGCCAGGTTCACGACGGCGAGCGGGGCGCCCAGACCGCCGCGGTAGGCACGCTGGGACAGCAGCATCCCGCCGACCGCGAAGACCACGACGAGCACGGCCACCGAGACGACCCGGACGCTGAGCAGGGCTCCCCCGCGGCCGCCCGCCACGGCCACCGTCTGGGTCAGGGCGGAGGCCGCCGCGGAGGCGAGTCCGGAGGCCGTGGCGTGCCGCAGCCCCGAACGCGGATCCCGGGCGGCGGTCAGCAGCAGGATCACCGCCGCCGTGGCGCCGGAGACGGCGAACGCCTCGGCCAGGGTGAGGGTGTCGTCGGGAGCCGGCCCGGACGCGGGGAGCAGCAGCAGGCCGAGTCCGGCGACGGTGGCCAGCGTGCCCCGCCATTCGGTGGCCGCGACCCGGCGCCCGGCTCCGCGTGCCCCCAGCGGAACGGCCGCCACCAGGGTGAGCGCGCCGAGGGGCTGGACCAGGGTGAGCGGGCCGTACCGCAGGGCCGCCGCGTGCAGCAGCGCCGCGGCGGCGTTCAGCCCGGCCGACCACCACCAGGCGCCGTTGCCGAACAGCGCCTTGGCGGTACGGGCCTCGGCGGCGCGGGCGAGCCGCTCCTGCGCGACGGCGGCGGCCGCGTACGTCACGGCGGAGGCGAGGCAGAGCCCTACGGCGAGGACGGTGGCGTTCACCGTCCGGCTCCCACGGCGGCGCACTTGCCGCCCGGGCGCGGCAGGCGGCGTACGGGGACGGCTCCGGAGGCATCGGGCACGCCCGGGCCGCAACCGGCCACGCCGCCTCCGCCACCGGCCACGCCGGCCACGCCGGCACCGGCGCGTTCGGTGGCGGAGGGTGCGGGTGCCGCGGAGTTCTCGGACGTCTCGGACGCCTCGGCGATGCCGGGGCCCGCGCCCGGCGTCGGGCCCGCGGCGCCCGGTCGGGAGATCAGCAGCAGCGCCGCCCCCAGCAGCACGGTGGCCACGATCGCGTCGAGCCAGTAGTGATTGGCGGTGCCGACGATCACGAGCAGGGTCACCAGCGGGTGGAGCAGCCACAGCACCCGCAGCCGGGAGCGGGTGGCGGCCATCATGCCCAGCGCGAGCATCAGCGCCCAGCCGAAGTGCAGCGAGGGCATCGCCGCGAACTGGTTGGCCATCGTGTCGGCGGCGGGCGCGGCCCGGTAGACGGTGGGGCCGTAGACCTGCCCGGTGTCGACGAGGTGCGCCGCGCCGAGCATCCGCGGAGGTGCGAGCGGGAGGGCGAGGTGGAGCGCGAGGGCGGCTCCGGTGAGCACGACGAGGACCCGGCGGGCCCAGAGGTAGTGGGCGGGGCGGCGGGCATAGAGCCAGACCAGGAACAGTGCCGTCGCGGGGAAGTGGACGCCCGCGTAGTAGGTGTTCGCGGTGCGCACGAGGGTCTCCCCGTGCAGCAGCAGCCCCTGCACCAGACCCTCTCCCGGGAGGTGCAGGGTGCGCTCGGCGTCCCAGATCCACCCGGCGTTGCGGAAGGCCTCATCGGTGCGGCCGGTCGAGAGCGTCCGGCCCGCCTTGTAGACGGTGAAGAGTCCGGCGACGAGCAGCAGCTCGCGTATGAGGCGGCGGCGCGCGGCTCTCGGTCCGGCTGCCGGGCCGGCAGGCGTGGTGTGGGAGGTCATCCCCCGGTCTCGCTTCCTGTATGCGCGCACATCGACACGCCAGTGTATCGATACATTCGCGTATCGATACGCCGCTGTACCGATACGCTCGCGTTCCCGTACACTCCGGACTGGAACGTGCCACCGAAGCGCCCCCGAGGAGAGCCGCAGCCCATGACGTCGACGCCGGTCACCGCGCGCCGCTCCAAGATCAGCCCGGAGCGGGAGCAAGAGTTCTACGACGCCGTCCTGGACCAGCTGCGCGAGGACGGCTACGAGGCCCTCACCATGGAGGGCATCGCCGCACGGGCCAGCTGCGGCAAGTCCACGCTGTACCGGCAGTGGAAGACGAAGCCCCAGCTCGTCGCCGCCGCCCTGCGGGCCGGCCGGCAGGGCACCCTGGTCGCGGTGGACACCGGGTCGCTGGCGGGCGACCTGCGCGAGGCGGCCCGGATCGCCGGCTGCACCTCGGGGCGGGACACCCGGCTGATGCAGGCCCTCGGGCACGCGGTCCTGAGCGACGAGGAGCTCCAGGCCGCCCTGCGCGAGGCCCTGGTCGGGCCGGAGCTGGCCGCCTTCGACGAGATGGTGGCGCGGGGCGTGGCGCGGGGCGAGATCACCGCGGACCACCCGGCCGTGGAGTTCCTGCCGGCGCAGCTGATGGGCGTGCTCCGCATCCGGCCGGTGCTGGAGGGTCGGTACGCCGACGCCGAGTACCTGGTCCGCTTCGTCGACGCGGTCCTGCTGCCCGCCCTGGGTCTGACCCCGCCCGGCTCCCCGGACGGCCCGACCCCCTGATACCGGTGGCCCGCCGGCTCGATGACCGGACGGCGGACCGCCCGCGCTGCCTCGTGGGGACGGCGGCAGCGCGCCACCCGGACCGGGCGGCGGCCACTCCCGAGCGGAGTGCCCGCCGCCCGATCTGCGCGGCCCGCCACCGCTCGAGGTCTGTCATGATCACGAGGTGCACCATGCGAAGCTGCCGACGGCACGTGCCGTCGCATCGCACGTCGGGGCACGACCATGATCGCCCACTACCACTGCGGCGGCCATCAGCCGGCCCTGGAGCACAGCATGCCCATCGGTGAACCGTGGGTGCCCGGCTCGACCTGCGGCCAGCTGCTGATCAGCCTGCCCCTACCTCCACGGCCCGGATCTTGAGCACTGTCCGCTACCCGGGGGCCACGCCCGCATCCTCTGGACTCCGCCGGTGACAGCTGCCGAAATCGCGTTCCGCAGGCGTCAGGGGCACGAGGCGTTGGAGCGGCTCTTCGGCGAGGCGCAGATCGTTCCCGCGGACCCCTTCCGGGCGTCGGCGGTCTGACCCCCGCCGTGGAGGCGCCGGACGCGCCGGCAGACCGCCGCCTCCACGGCGGGAGGCCGCTCGGGGGCGTCAGCGGGCGGCTCCCATGATGCGGGTGAACTCCTCCGGGTCGGAGTCGAAGCCGTGCAGGCGCGCGGTCAACGACCAGCCGCCCGAGTCGTCCCGGGCGAACTCGGCCACCGTGGCCGCGTTGGCGGTCGCGATGGAGTCGAAGTCGGTCGCCGCCAGGTCGATGTGTCCTTCGCGTATGCGGACGCCCGCGCCCTCGATGTCGGCGAACGTCTTCCCGGCGTCGCCCGCGTCGGCGCGCTGTATGACCACGCCCACCACGACCCGGCGCAACTCCGCTGCCATCCGGTCCAGTTCGAGGGTCATGACCTCGTCGAAGCCGAAGCCCTGGCCGGTGTGGCTGTCCCGGTTCAGGGTGATGGTGCCGTCGGGGGACCTGCTGCCGAAGTGGACCAGGTGGACGGGGCTGCCGTGCAGGTCCGCCGCGCCGTAGACCGCGACGACTATGTCCAGGTCGTTCGCCGGTGTGCCGGCCCGACTCGGGTCCCACCGCAGTGCGACCTCTACTTTGGCCAGGCCCTTGCGTACACCGGTCACCGAACTCCCCCTCCGTTTGCCGGGATCTGCCAGGCCATCGTGCCACGCGGCCCGGGCGGCGGGCCGGGCGACCGTACGATCCCGGCCGCGGGCCCGCCGCCCGGAGGCGTCACCAGTTGCCGTCCTGCACGGGTTTGCCCGGCCGCGGGGCGTTTCCGAGCGGCTTGATCTGGCCGGGAACCGGCTCGGACCACGGGGTGTGGTCGTCGCCCAGCCACTCCCCCACCGGCTTGACCTGACCCAGGGGTCCGGCCGGGGCGAGGTCGGTGCCGGACTCGTCGTAGTAGTCGAACCAGGGCAGCCCGGCCCGTGTGTAGGCGGCCCGGTCGACGGGCGACGGCGGCGCCTCCTCCCCGGTGATGCGGCGCCACGCGGGCGGGGTCACCAGGTGGACGAAGACCCGGGCGGCCGGCTGCTCGTCCCAGTCGGACAGCGGCCGGTCGTCGCGGTAGACCTCCTGGTGCATGGAGCCGCCGGCGCCCAGCCCCATCGCGGGGGCGGGAGCGGGCGCCGCCGCGGCGCGCGGGGCCGATCCGGACTGCGGGAGGCCGCCCGGCGCCGCCGCCATCGGCATGGGCACCGCGCCGCCGTACCCGCCGACGGCGCCGGGAGCACCCGGGGGCGGGCCGGCCCCGTACCGCGGGAGGGCCGCGCGGAGCCTGGCCTGCTCCACCCGGAGCCGTTCCTCCTCCGCCCGGCGCCATTCGGCGAGCGCCCCCGCGCGCAGCGGGAACGCCTGGAGCTGCACACCGCCGGTGGTCTCCTCGCCGGTGATCTGCCCCTCGACGGTGGCGCCGAGCCCCAGCGGCACTGCGACGAACTGGCGGACGGTGCCCTCGCCCGAGTTGATCCCGTCCAGCCACGGCTGGCGCGGCAGCACCAGGTAGTTCTGCGGGGTGCGCGCGAGCCGTCCGGTCCAGCGCTCGCCGGAGACCGCGCACACCTTGCCGACGCCGACCTGGAGGGCCCCGGGCTCCCGGGTCCCGCCGAAGCTCAGCCACATCGCCTCGCGCAGGTACACGGGCAGCATCACGCCGCCCTTCGCCAGCCACTCCGGCGGCACGGTGTCCGGATAGTCCTCGACCCTGCGCAGCGGGAAGTCACCGAGACCCGGGGGCAGCGCGTGCGTACCCCACTCGGGCAGCCGCAGGGTCCGGACGAACCGGATCCGCACCCCCTCGCCCAGTAGCAGCGTGCTTCCGTCGATGCGTACCGAACCTGCTCCCATGCCCACCCCTTTATCCCGCTCCGGCCCGTTTCGACCGCAGATCCTGTGGCCGATCCGGATCGTTATCCTCAAGTTTTACTCAGATCTAGTGACGCTGCGCCCGTCGTCTTCCTAGCTTCCTCGTACACGTGTCACGACGTCCCCCCGCGTCCCCGTGGTTCCACGTGCGCCGGCGATCCCCGCGCACGTCCCGCGTTCCGAGGAAAGAGTGCAGCATGAAGGTTCCCCAGGCCGGCGCGGTCTCCGCAGTGATCGCCCTCGCGCTGACCACCTCCGGATGCGGTGGCGACGAAGAGTCCAAGGGGATCTCCATCGGCATCAAGTTCGACCAGCCCGGCATCGGGTTGCGCGAGGCCGACGGATCGTTCACCGGCTTCGACGTGGACGTCGCCACGTACGTGGCCAAGCAGCTCGGCTACAGCGCGGACCGGGTCGAGTTCAAGCAGGTCTTCAGCAACGACCGCGAGCTGCTGCTCCAGTACAACGAGGTCGACTTCGTCGCCGCGAGCTACTCGATCAACGCCAAGCGCAAGGAGAAGGTCGACTTCGCCGGCCCGTACTTCGTCGCGCACCAGGACCTGCTCGTACGCGCCACTGACAACAGCATCACCAGGGCGGAGGACCTCAACAGCAAGAGGCTCTGTTCGGTGACGGGCTCCACGTCGGCGGAGAACATCAAGACCAGCCTGGCGCCGAAGGCGAGCATCCTGGAGCTTCCCGGCTATTCGGAGTGCCTCGTCGCCCTCCAGGAGAACCAGGCGGACGCCATGACCACGGACAACGCCATCCTGGCCGGGTACGTGGCGCGCAAGGGCAACGAGGGCAAGTTCAAGCTGGCGGGCCAGAGCCTGAGCAACGAGAACTACGGCATCGGCGTCAAGAAGGGCGACAAGGAGCTCCAGGTGAAGATCAACGACGCGCTGAAGAAGATGGTCCAGGACGGCTCCTGGGACGAGGCCGTGAAGAAGAACTTCGGTCCGGCCAACTTCAAGTACGACCCGGCCCCGCAGGTCGCCCCGGTCGGCTGACCCGCACCGGCCCGCGGCCCGCCCCCGCCTCCGCGCGGCGGGTCGCGTCCGGAGCCGTGCCGCGGCTCACGCCGTGGGCGGCGCGTAGTGCGCCAGGTAGCCGCGCAGCAGCGGGTCGAGGCCGGAGGGGTCGCCGCCGTGCACCGCCCTCCACAGCCGGTTCTCTATCCAGAAGCGGTGGGCGAACTCCTCGAAGGAGGGCGCGCACCACAGCATGGCGGTCCGCTGCTCCTCCGTGTCGCCGAGGTGGTCCCCCTCGTATGCGTAGTCGAGGTGCGAGTGCACGACGAACGCCTCGCCCGACGGTCGCAGGTAGAGGTACCAGATGACGCAGTCCTGCTGGTCCCGCAGGAAGCGGACGAGGAAGGCCCCCGGCTCGACCGGGCTCGGTATCGGGTCCGAGACGTCGCTCCAGCAGCCCGTCACGGAGACCTCGTCCAGCATGCGGTGCAGGCGCGCGGAGGTCTGGAAGACGGTGAAGTCCCGTGGCAGCCGCAGGCCCTGGGCGTCGAGCAGGCCGGCCAGGGCTTCGAGTTTGGCCACCTGCTGCGGGACGGCGTCGCCCGCTCCTCCGAGTTCCTCGAAGGCGCCGGTGAACCGGCTCGGGTCGAGCGGCGGCAGCGTCTCGTAGGGGTAGCGCTCGTACGTGTAGCGGCAGGCGCGGTACTCGCCGAGGTCGGTGGCGCACCAGGCGGCGCCGAAACCGGCCGGGAGCAGGGCGGATCCGGATCGTTCACTCATCGAAAACCCCGTTGGTCACTGCGAGCGGTTCGTATCGGATCCAGCCTCGCACCCGCTACTGACAACAGCCCCGGCTGCGGGCGCCGATCAGGCATCGGGCGGACGCCCGCCGCACGCGTTCCGCCCCGACACCGCACGTGGCGCGGCGTTCCGCCCCGGCGGGAACACTGATTTCCGCGTTCCGGACACATGGTTTTCATCTGATCAGCACATGACAATGCGAGCCTCAATCAGCCACCTGACACCCCGCCAACCGCAAGGGCGGGGACGGTGCGTGTGGAGAGGAACCCCCACGTCATGAGATTCTCCCGCCTCACTCCCGGGGCCGCCGGCCTCGCGGCGATCGCCCTGCTGGCCGTACCGGCCACCGCTTCGGCCGGACAGGAGCGGACGGCGGCTCCCCACGCCGCCGCGACCGGTACCGCCGCGATCGAGCCGTACTACGCGGCCGCCGAGGGAAAGACCGGCGCCGCGTTGAAGTCGGCCCTGCACAACATCATCAAGACCCAGTCCACGGTGAACTACGACGGGGTGTGGAACGCCCTGAAGGCGACCGACCAGGACCCGGCGAACCCGAACAACGTCATCCTGCTCTACTCCGGCCGCTCCCAGTCCAAGTCCACCAACGGCGGCGGGGCCAACGACTGGAACCGCGAGCACGTCTGGGCCAAGAGCCACGGCGACTTCGGCACCGTCACCGGCCCGGGCACCGACCTGCACCACCTGCGCCCCGAGGACGTCACCGTCAACAGCACGCGCGGGAACAAGGACTTCGACAAGGGCGGCAGCCCCGTCGGCGAGGCCCCCGGCAGCTTCACCGACTCCGACTCCTTCGAGCCGCGGAACGCGGTCAAGGGCGACGTGGCACGGATGCTGCTGTACATGGCGGTCCGCTACGACGGCGGCGACGGCTTCGCGAATCTCGAAGTGAACGACAAGGTCAACAACGGATCCGCACCCGCCATGGGCCGGATCAGCGTCCTCAAGCAGTGGAGCCAGCAAGACCCGCCGGACGCCTTCGAGAAGCGTCGCAACCAGGTCATATTCGACAGCTACCAGCACAACCGGAACCCGTTCATCGACCACCCGGAGTGGGTCGCCTCCATCTGGTGACCCTGCGGCGGTCCGGTGACCGCACGGCGCGGGGGTTGGGCCGCGCCAGGAAGGGTATTTCGCCGGTCACAGGCCACCGACCGCACCCCGCGGCCGGTGGCCGAGCCGACGGAGGTACGTCGCCATGGACGGAGCCGGACTCTCGGATCGCGAGCAGCGCGCCTTCTCCGCGATCGAGGCCCAACTCAGGCAGGACCGCCCCCTCGACCGGATGCTGCGCTCGGCTCCCCGACGCCATCGCATCGTGGTGGCCTGCCTGCTGGGCACGGTGACGGCGGCCCTGTTCGTGGCGGCCTCGGTCACCGTGTCGCAACCCCTGATCTGGGCGTTCGCCGCCACCTGGACCCTGACCGTGGTGACCGCGCTACCGCTGCTCGGCCGGTGGCTCCTCCGCCACTGGCAGCGCCGGGACCACACGGCCGGCCGAAACCCCGACGGCCGGGTATAGGCCGCGCCGCGGGATCACGGGGTGTGACATGCGGCCGACCCCACCCGCGGGGCGGCGCATGGCTGTGTGCCGCTGCCATCGCTGTGACATCGGCACACAGGACACGGGGCACGAGCTAGTCGGTGCAGTACCTCTTGAGCGCCGAGTCGAAGGCGGCCGTGTAGGCAGCGTCGTGCGCTTCCTTCGCGGCCTTCTGCGAGGCGGCGTCAGGCACGAGGCCCTGCGGCGGCGGCTTCAGCTTCGGCTTCGCGTCACAAACACCGGACTGGGCCAGGTCCTTGCCGTCCGTGAAGCCCTCCTTGGCGCCGGCCTTCCGCGCCGTGTCGACGGCCTTCTGGTTGACGGCGTCCTGGGCCGCCTGGCCGCCCAGGCAGGTCGCGTTGATTCCGCCGCCGCCCGCCTGCGTGGCCGTGTACTTGCCGGCGGGTACGTCGGCGGCCGTGAACTTCCCGTCCTCGCCCACGGTGATCAGCACGCCGCCGGGGCCGTCGGTCTGGTCGATGGTGACCTTGGTCCCCTTGGTGAACCCTTCGCCGGTGACGATGGCCTTGGTCGCGTCGCCCGCTTTCGCTTCGACGAAGCACGCCGCGGACGGCACGGCCTGCGGACTGGCCGCCCACACCGCTGCGGCCGTCGGCCCGATGGCGAGCGAACAGGCCAGGAGGGGGGTACAGAAGATGATGCGAGTGCGCTTGTTCATCTCGTGGTCCTCACCTTGGTGGGAGAGGGGTAAAGGACGTCAAGTCCGCGCCTCGGAGGCGGGCATGCGGACCGGGACCCCGAGCGGTTTCGTCGTACGGGACGGGTACGCTCCCCACGCACGTACCGAACCGCTCGAAAGACAGGCCTTCGCTTCCATAATCCCCTGCCCTCCAACGCCTGTCGACTCGCGGCATCAGGACGCTCGAGGCGATACATGAACAGGGGCATATCGCATTCCTGTGATCGTCAATAGACGCCGCCCGCCTCGCGGTCAGAGGCGGTCGGACAGGGCCTTGAACTCCGCCCAGGTGCGGGCGGGTTGACGGTCGTCCCAGACCTTCTGGGAGAGCGCGGCCAGCGGGGTGCGGATGCCCTGCGCCACCTGCGCCTGGGTCTGGGCGTTCGCCAGGTCGCTCCACACGGCGAGCCGGGCTCCGAGTATCTGCGGCCCGTACCGGGCGGGGACCGGGGTCGTGCCGCGCAGCACCAGCGGGGTCCACTCCTCGTAGATGCGCCGGCCGGTGGGGTAGGTGAACTGGTTGGGCTGGCCGAGGACGTAGTACAGGTACTCGTCGTTCAGGTTGACCACCTTGCGGCCCTCGCGCAGGTACTCCAGCGGCGGGCGGGCGCCGAGTTCCCTGCCCGTCCAGTACTCGACCTGGAGGTCCCCGGCGGCCTTCGCGACCCCGCCGGAGAAGAAGCCGTCGTTCCAGGCCTTGAGCGCCTTGCCGGACGGACGGACCACGTCCGCGCGGTCGTTGAGCCAGCCCGTCGCGAGGTCCTGGACGCGTGCCGTGGGCCCGTAGCGCTCCCGGGCGGCCGCGGCGAGCTGCGGGAAGGAGGCCTGCGGGTCGCGGACGACGAGGGCCTGGTACTCGTCGGCGCCCAGGTGCCAGGCACCGCCGGGGAACAACGGCAGGTACTCGTGCAACAGTTCGTCGATGAGCTTGGCAGCGGCCGGGTTGGATATGTCCACCGCGCCCTTGACGGCCTTGCCCTGTACGTCGCGCAGTTGCAGGTCCGGGTGGGCGCGCAGCACCGCGCCGAGGTGTCCGGGCGAGTCGATCTCCGGGACCACGGTGATGTGCAGGCTCGCGGCGAGGGCCGTGATCCGGCGGACCTCAGCCTTGGTGAGGTGCGGGGTGGAGACGATCTCGGGATGGCTGTCGGACTCGATCCGGAAGGCCTGGTCGTCGGAGAAGTGCAGGCCGAGCTGGTTGAGTTTGAGGTCGCCCATCTCGCGCAGCCGGTCCTCGATCCAGTCCGGGGTGAAGTTCTTGCGCGCGATGTCGAGGTTGAGGCCGCGCTGGGGGCGGGCCGGGGCGTCGCGCACGGTCCCCTCCGGGGCGGAGCCGGCGACCTTCACGGCCTGTTTGAGGGTGCGTGTGCCGTAGAAGACGCCGGCCTCGTCGCGGGCGGTGATCCTGGCCCGGCCGTCCTTGACCGTGAGGGTGTACGACTCGGGCGCCTTGGAGGCGGCGTCGTCCATGGACAGCTGTACGTCGCCGGGGTCGGGGTCCTGTGCCTCGGCGAAGCCCATGCCCAGTTCGCCGGCGAGCAGCTTGGCCTCGTCCGTGAGTGCCGCCGCGTCGTCGGCGCCGACGATCACGCGTGCGCCGGTGGCGGGCTTCCAGCCGGGACCGCGGGCCGGGACGTGCTCGCGTACGGCGGGGATGGTGCTCGGGGCCGTCGACATCGGGTACGTCTGCGTCGGAGTGGGGGCCGGGGTCGGGTCGGCCGCTCCGGGGGTCGTGGCCCGGGCCGGGGTGCTGTTTCCGGGGGTGGGGGCGGCTGCCGGGGTCTTCTCGGATGCGGCGGAGCAGCTCGGGACGGCGAGGGTCACCAGCGCGGCCACCGTTGCCGTCGCCATGGCGTGGACCCTCATGTGTCGCCCCCTCATGTGTCGCCTCGGATTTCGCATCGTGCGCCCGTGTCCCCCGTACCAACGTGGCACGGGGGACACGGGCGCGCGACCCGGCGGGTTCAGACCAGGGCGTCGAGGGCGGCCGCGGCGAACCCGTGGTCCTGGTCGGGGGCGCCGCCGCCGACGCCGATGGCGCCGATCAGGCGGCCGTCGCGGTGGACGGGCAGGCCGCCCGCGATGAAGAGGAGTGGCCGGTCGAGGGCGGTCGGCAGGGTGTGGAAGAGGCCGTCGGGCCGGACGGCGGCGGCCAGGTCGGCGGTGGGCGCGTCCAGCTGGAGGGCGGTGAAGGCCTTGCGGGTGCTGGTCTCGCCGGAGATCAGGACGGCGCGGTCGTCGCGGCGGAAGGCCAGCAGGTGGCCGCCCGCGTCCAGGACCGAGACGCCCACGGTGACCCCGGCCGCGTCGGCCGCGTCGCGGGCCGCGGCGACGAGCAGCTCGGCGTCCCCGGTGGTGAGCGGGGCGACGGCGGTGCGGGTGGGGTGGGTGGTGGTCGGCATGGTGCGTGCTCCTTGAACGGTACGGGCTGGGTGCGGGGATTCGGTACGGGCCGGGGTGGGGGTCGGCGGGTGTCAGTGGTGGGCGGGGACGGGTGCGGCGCTCCCCGCGGCCGCGCTCCGGTCCGCGTCGGCCGGGAGGACGCCGGCGGCCGTACGGCGCTCCAGCGCGCCCGAGACGAGGGCGACCACGAGGGCGGAAGCCGCCAGGGCCGCGCCGACCCAGTTCGGGGCGGTCCAGCCGAGGCCGGCGGCGATCACGAGCCCGCCGAGCCAGGCGGCGAGGGCGTTGCCGAGGTTGAAGGCGCCGATGTTGACGGCGGAGGCGAGGGTGGGCGCGCCGGCGGCCTGGTCGAGGACCCGCTTCTGCAGCGGCGGGACGGTCGCGAAGCCGAGGGCGCCGATGAGCACGATGGTGACGGCAGCGCCGGTCTTCGTGTGGGCGGTCAGGGTGAACACCGCCAGCGTGACGGCGAGGGCGCCGAGGGACACGTACAGCATGGGCATCAGGGCGCGGTCGGCGAACCGGCCGCCGATGAGGTTGCCGGCGACCATGCCGAGGCCGAAGAGGACCAGCAGCCAGGTGGCGGAGCTGTCGGCGAAGCCGGCGACGTTGGTCATCATCGGGCTGATGTAGGTGATCGCGGCGAAGACGCCGCCGAATCCGAGGACGGTCATCGCCATCGCGAGCAGCACCTGCACGTTGCGGAAGGCGGCGAGTTCGCTGCGGATGCGGACGCCGCCGGCGGGCCGGGGCAGTTCGGGCACCAGCTTGGCGATGCCGAGCAGGCCGAGGACGCCGAGTCCGGCGACGATCAGGAAGGTGACGCGCCAGCCGAGGGTCTGCCCGACGAGGGTGCCGAGCGGGACGCCGATCACGTTGGCGACGGTAAGGCCGGTGAACATCATCGCGATCGCGCCGGCCTTCTTCTCGGGGGCGACGAGTTCGGCGGCGACGACCGCGCCGATGCCGAAGAAGGCGCCGTGGGCGAGGGAGGCGACCACGCGCCCGGTCAGCATGACGCCGAAGGCGGGGGCGAGCGCGGAGAGCACGTTCCCGGCGATGAACAGGCCCATGAGCAGCATCAGCGTCCGCTTGCGGGGGATGCGGGTGCCGAGGACGGTCATCAGCGGCGCGCCGATGACCACGCCGAGGGCGTAGCCGGTGACCAGGAAGCCCGCCGTGGGGATCGAGACGCCGTAGTCGCCGGCGACCTCGGGGAGCAGGCCCATGATCACGAATTCGGTGGTGCCGATCCCGAAGGCCCCAATGGCGAGGGCGAGGAGTGCGAGAGGCATGAGGGGAGGTGCCCTTCAGGGAGGTGGTGGAGCGGGGTGCGGCGCGCGGCCGCCGAGGGCGACATGCGTTGCTGTCGCCGCTTGCATGCGTCCAATTTAATTGCAGACGCGGGATATACGCAAACGCGGGATATTGCGCGAGTGGCCTATCCTGGTGGTGCACGTGCCGCCACGCCCCGCACCGAAGCACCGAAGCACCGAAGCACCGGAACCACCGCATCCGCAGTTGGAGGAGCCCATGACGGCCACGGATAGCGCGCTCACCGCCCTTTCGCAGGGCTGGTGCGCGCTCTCCCTGTTGCATGGGCGGATCGAAGCGAACATCGAGCGGGCGCTGCAGGCGGGGCACGGCCTCAGCGTGCGCGAGTTCTCACTGCTGGACGTCCTCAGCCGCCAGCACAGCGGACCGGGCGGGCACCTGCGGATGCATCAGGTCGCGGACTCGGTGGTTCTCAGCCAGAGCGCGACGACGCGCCTGGTCAGCAGGTTGGAGGACCGCGGCCTGCTGAACCGCTACATCTGCGACACGGACCGGCGCGGCATCTACACGGACGTGAGCGCGGCGGGCCTGGACCTCCTCGCCGCTGCCCGCCCGACGAACGACGCCGCCCTGCGCGAGGCCCTGGACGAGGCCGCGCTCGACCCGCAGCTGGCCCCGCTGGTCACGGCGGTGGAGAACACCGCCCCCGCAGCGCCCCGGGGGCACTGACCACGAGTGGGCGGTCCCGTCAGCGCTGCCCCGGTGACGACGGCGTGGACCCCGGGCCGGCCGACGGGGCCGACGAGGACGAGGACGGCTGCCGGGACGGGCTCGGCCCGCCCGGCGGCTGCGGCGACGAGGCCGCGGGGGCTGCCGACGGGTTCCCCGCCCTGGACGTCGGGGTCACGGACGGCGTCGCCCGCGGGACCGGGTACGACGCCGTCGCGTCCGGGCCGGGGGCCGAAGTGGGCTCCGCCGGCTCCGCGGTCCCGGCCGACGGGGACGGGTGCACGGACGGTGACCGGCCCGGCGTCGGGGTGGACGGCGTCAGCTCCGGCGGCGCGGCCGGCGGGACCGGCCGGGGCGGTCCGGGGTCCGGCGCGAGCACCAGGTAGCCCACCATGGCCGCGGCCGCCGCGGCGAGACCGGCCAGGGGCAGCGTGAACCCCCGCAGCCGCGCCACCGGAGACCGCCGCAGGCCCGTCCCCGGCGGGTCCGCCGGGCGGAGGTCGCGCACGGTGATCCCGGCGGCGCGGGCGTCGAGGGCCTGCCGCAACCGCCGCTCGGCGGGGTGTTCGGCGTCGTGCGTCGTACGCGTCATACCCGACCCTCCAGAATCCGTTCCAGCGCGTCCAGTCCCCGGCTCGCGTTCGACTTGACCGCGCCCCGGCTGATGCCGAGCGTGGCCGCTATCTCCGCCTCGCTGAGGTCGGCCCAGTACCGCAGCACCAGGACCTGCCGCCGGCGCGGGGTCAGTCTGCCGAGCGCGGCGAGCACCTCGCGGTGTGCCTCGCCGAGCACGACGTGCGCCTCCGCCGACGGCACGTCGGCCGCGGCCGGCGGTGTCCACGCCCGCACGGTCCGCCGGCGGCGCAGTACCGAGCGGGAGGTGTTGACCACCGCCGTGCGCAGGTAGCCGAGGGCGTTGTCCACCTCGGTGATGTGCTCCCCGTGGCGGCGGTACAGGGCGGTGAAGGCGTCCTGGACCACGTCCTCAGCGGTGGCCAGGTCGTCGACGAGCAGCACGGCCAGCCGCACCATGCCCAGCCGGTGGGCGTGGTACAGCGCGCTGACCGTGGGCGGGGCCCCGTCCCCAGGGGCGGGCCCGTGGCCGTGGGCGGGCCCGTGGCCGCCGGGTCGCTCGTACGGGTACGCGTACGCGTGCCCGGCCGCAGGCGGGGAGGAGCGGTCGCGGCGCAGGAACGACCACAGGCCCCGCCGCGCCCGGTCGATGACGGGAGCGGCGGGGCCGGCGGTCGGTGCGAGGTGGAGCACGTGGTTCCTAGGCGTTGGCGCGGCGCCGTACGGCGTACAGGGCTCCGCCGCCGACGACGATCAGGCCGACGGCCCCGGCGCCCAGGGCGGTGGTGGTGGCGGACGAGCCGGTCTCGGCGAGCTCGGGCGTACCGGACGGTGCGCCGGGGGCCGCGCTGGGAACGGCGGCGGGAGCGCCGGTGGGCCGGACGCTCGGGGCGGAGCTCGGGGAGGCGCTCGACGGGGTACTGACGGACGGAGTGGGCGCCGGGGCGGCGCTCGGCGTGGCGCTCCCGGGAGCACTGGGAGCGGCGCTCGGCGTGGCGCTCGCCGGAGCGCCGGGGGCGGCCGGGGCGGGGGCGGCCGGGGCGGGGGCGGCCGAGGAGGTGGTCGCGGCGGAGGCGGGCCCGGCGAGAGCGACGGCCACACCCACGGCGGCAACGGTGACGGCCACCGCTCGGCGGACGGGCTGGGGGACGCGCTTCAGGTTCTTCACGGTGGTTCTCCACGGTCGGTCGAGGACGCCGGATCACGCCCTTCACCCCCGCACGACGCGCGACCCGCCGTTCGGTTGCCGCCGTCGGCGAAGAATTTTCCGCCGGCCCGGAACTCCGCCGCGGCCGCGCCGGTCGGCGGACGTCCGGGCGCTGCGTGCGCCGCGGGTGTCAGCGCGCGGGCAGGGGACGGGCCGGGGCGGGGCGGGGCGGGGCCCGTAGGACTCGTCGCCCGAGCTCGCACCCGCCAGCATGACGAGCAGCCTGACCCAGCCGATCAGCGGGACGACGACCGCCAGGATCCACCAGCCCGCCCGGCCGATGTCGTGCAGCCCGCGTACGGTCACGGCGAGCGTCGGCAGCAGGGCGGCGAGACCGAAGAGGAACGCGGGGCGGTCGTTGCCGAGGAGGAGATCGCCGAGGCGGACGCACCCCGCGATGATCAGCGCGTTGACCGGCCAGAACGTCCAGAACTCGCGGCGCGGGGCCCGGCCGCGGCAGACGGCGTACTTCCCGAGGACATCGGTGGGGTGGTGCATGACTTCCCAGGGGAGCAGGAACGGGGCCCCGGGCCGCAGTTGAACGGGCCGGACTCGGACCGTAGAGCGGACGGGCCCGCTCGTCAAGGGGCATCGGCCCAGGTCAGAAGGGCCGGGCGGGGATCCCCGGCCGACCCGCTTCCCGCTCCCCCGGCCGACCCCGTCCGCCCTCTCAGTCCCCTCAGTCCCCTCAGCCCGCTCAGCCCGCTCTGCCCCCTCCGCCCCGTCACCCGCTCGGCCAGCCCCCTCAGCCTCCTCGGCCCGATCCGCCCAGCCCGCTCAGGGCCGTGGCCAGGATGGCGACGCCCTCCTCGATCTCGCCGGCCGGTCCCGCCGCGTAGCCGAGGATCAGGCCCGGCGGCCCCGGGCCGAGGCGGTGCCAGGACAGCGGGTGGGTCTTGACCCCGAGCGCGAGGGCGGCCGACGCGAGCGCGGTGTCCTCGAAGCCGGCTCCGTCGAAGGTGACCATCAGGTGCAGACCAGCCGCCGCACCGTGCACCCGGGCCCCGGGCAGCTGCTCCGCGAGCGCCCGGAGCATCGCGTCCCGGCGGCGCCGGTGCCGGCGCCGGACGAACCGGAGGTGGCGTTCGAGCTCGCCCGAGTCCATCAGCCGGGCGAGCACCAGCTGGGCGAGGACCGGGTTGCCGAGGTCGGCGTAGCGCTTGGCCTCCGTCACCGCGTCGCGCAGCCGCGACGGCACCAGCAGCCAGCCGAGGCGCAGTGCCGGGGCCAGCAGCTTGGACACGCTCCCGGCGTAGCAGACGCCCTCGGGTACGAGGGCCCGCAGGGCGGGCACGGGCGCCCGGTCGTAGCGGTGCTCGGCGTCGTAGTCGTCCTCGATGACCAGTCCCCCGCCGGCGGCCCAGCCGAGCAGGTCCCGGCGCCGTTCGCCGTCGAGGACGACCCCGGTGGGGAACTGGTGCGCGGGGGTGAGCAGGACTGCGGCGGCCCCGCACGCGCGCAGCCGGGACACGTCCAGCCCGGCTTCGTCCACCGGTACGGGGACCGGCTCCAGCCCCCAGTGCTCCAGCTGTTGGCGGGCGCCCAGCGAGCCGGGGTCCTCCACCGCGACGCGCCGTACGCCGTCGTCCCGCAGGACCTGCGCGAGCAGGGCCAGCGCCTGGGCGACCCCGGCGACGACCACCACCTCGTCGGGGTCTGCGCGGATGCCCCGGTTGCGGGCCAGCCAGCCCGCCACGGCCGCCCGGAGCGCGGGCGCGCCCTGGGGGTTGCCGTAGCCGAAGTAGGCCGGGGTGAGCCCGGCCAGCACCCGGCGCTCCGCCTGGAGCCAGGCGGTACGGGGGAAGGCCGTCAGGTCGGGCACGCCGGGCGAGAGGTCGATCCGGCACGGCTTCGCCCGGAGCGCGTCGACCAGCCCGCCGCGGGCCGGGACGGTGGACGGTCCGGTCGGCGCGGGCGGGGCGGCGACGACGACCGTGCCGCCGCGGCCCCGGCCGGAGACCTGGCCGGTCTCCGCCAGCCGTTGGTACGCCTCCGTGACGAGGCCCCGGGACACGCGGAGCTCGGCGGCGAGCACGCGGCTGGCCGGGAGGCGGGAGCCGACGGGCAGCGTGCCGTCGGCGATGGCGGCGCGGAGCCGGGCGGCCAGCCACTCGGTGCGCCCGCCGGCCGGCGCTCCGGCCAGGTCGAGCTGGAGGAAGTCGGAGCTCCCGGCGCCCGCGCGCCCGTCCGGAACCGCTGTATTGGACCCCTGAGACGCATCGTCATTGGACCTGCTCACGGGACCATTGTGGGACCAGGATCAGCCGCATGAGAACACCCGCCCCTACACCCGCCACCCCGACACCCACCGCGACATCACCCGCGACATCGGTCGCGGCTTCCCGTGCCACGCCCGCCACGGCGACCAGCGCCCTCCGGGATCTGGCGCCGGGCATCGTCGGCATGGCGCTGGTCGGCAGCAGCGTCACCGTCTCCCGCTCCCTCGTCGACGCGCCGCTCTTCGCCGTCCAGGCCGTCCGGTACACGGCGGCCGCCCTGCTGCTGCTCGCGCTGGCGCGGGCCGCCCGGGTTCCGGTCCTGTGTCC
Source organism: Streptomyces sp. NPDC058619 (assembly GCF_042717785.1). Taxonomy (NCBI): domain Bacteria; kingdom Bacillati; phylum Actinomycetota; class Actinomycetes; order Kitasatosporales; family Streptomycetaceae; genus Streptomyces; species Streptomyces sp. NPDC058619. Next base: position 29,313 of record NZ_JBHXQN010000047.1, on the reverse strand, counting down.
GCGCGGCCTCGAATGGCTCTGGCTGGCCGGGATCGCGGCGACCGGGCTGGTGCTGTTCAACGTGGCCGTCGTCCGCGGGGTCGCGCACGCCGAACCGGCCGTCATCGCGGTCGCCGTGGCCTCCGTACCGGTGTTGCTCGGGGTGATCGGCCCGTTCCTGGAGGGACGGCGGCCCAGTCGCCGCGTGCTGTTGGCCGCCCCCGTCGTGGTCGCCGGGGCGGTGCTGGTCGAGGGGACGGGCCGGACCGACGCCGCCGGGGTGGCCTGGGCGGCGCTCGCGTTGGGCTGCGAGGCCGGCTTCACCCTGCTCGCCGTGCCGGTGCTGCGGCGGCACGGCGCGTGGGGAGTCTCGGTGCACGCGGTGTGGATGGGGGCGGTGATGCTGACGGGGCTCACGCTGGTCTTCGAGCGCCCGGCCGACCTGGCGTCCCTCGGCACGGGCCAGTGGGCGGCCGCGGCGTACCTGGCCGTCATGGTCACGGCGGTGGCATTCCTGCTCTGGTACCGCACGGTGGCCGCCGTGGGCGCCGGCCGGGCCGGGCTGCTGACCGGGGTCGCGCCGCTCGCCGCAGCCGGCGCCGGAGCCCTCACGGGCGGCGGGGTCCCCGGCCCGGCGGTCTGGCTGGGGCTGGCCGTCGTGGTCGTCGGGCTCGCGGCGGGACTGCGGCCCGAACACGGCGCCGCGACGCCCCGAGCGGCGTCCGGCCCCGCGCCGGCCCCCGCCCCGCGCGGTGCAACGTACGCCCCGGCGCCCGCGATTGCGGACCCCGCACCCCACCCCGCAACCCCGCACCCCATCCGGCACCGGCCGCACCGGCCGGCGGCGCGGCCGCCCCGGACCGCCGCGACGGCCGGGGGCCCGCGTGACGACCGGGCCCGCCCCGGCCTGCCGGTCGCGGGGATCGCCCGGCGGGTCGGCTACGAGGACCCGGCCCACTTCAGCCACCTGTTCAGCCGCCGGGTGGGCACGGCTCCCGTCAGGTTCCGGGCCCAGTAGCCGGTACGGGGTCCGGGGCCGGTCCGCTGAGCTGCCCGTCGGGGCGCCGCGCGTAGCAGAACAGGTGCTCCTCCGGTTCGGCGAGGCCCCCGGCGGGCTGGAAGAGGACCGTACGGTGGTGCAGCACCTCCAGCCCCCCGGCCGCGAGCCGGGCCAGGTGGTCCCCGGTGGACAGGCTGCTGACGGTGACCCGGTGGCCCATGAACTCGATGCCCAGGCCCCGGATGTCACCGGGCACGGTCGCCAGCACGAGGTAGCCCCCCGGCCGGACCCACGACGCCATCCGCTCCAGGGCCGCCGCCACCTCCGGCTGGTCCATCATCAGCAGCGGGAAGAACGAGCACACGGCGTCGAAGCCGGCCTCACCCGGAGCGTATGAGCGGACGTCGGCCTGCTCGAAGCGGGCCTGCGGTACCCGGCCGCGGGCCAGGGCGACCATCGCCCCCGAGACGTCGATGCCCGTCACCGCGCAGCCCGCGGCGGCGAGCCTTTCGGCGGTCGGCCGGCCGGTGCCGCTCCCCACGTCCAGCACCCGGGCGCCGCGTGGCAGCCGGGCGGCGAGCCAGTCGAGGGCCTCCAGCTGCGCGGGGTCCTGCCCGAAGGCCTCCTCGTAACGCGTGGACAGGGCGTCGAACACCTCGGCTGCGGACGGTTCCCGCTCGTTCGTCGGCACGTACGTTCCTCCCGGTCGGTCGTCGGCTGTGCGGGGTGCCCCAGCACAGGTCCAGGGCGTGCATGCAGGCCCAGGGCGTTGCAGGTCCGGGGGCAGGTCCGGAGCCGGGCCCGGGGTGGGTCAGCGCAGGATGCCGGCCCGGCGGGCGTCCTGGATCCAGGACGGGAACTCCGACAGGAGCCGGTCGTACAGCTCGGGGTCGGAGAGGGTCTCGATGTCGTCGACCGCGAAGAAGCCGACGTTGTCGACGCGGCGGCCGGGCAGGGTGTCGAAGCGTTCCAGTACCCCGTAGTCGGCCCGGCCGAGGCCGATGAACTGCCAGAAGACCGGCTCCTCCACGGCTGCGCGCAGTTCCCGTTCGATCACGTCGTTGCGGTAGACCCCGCCGTCGGAGAAGAACAGCACCAGCGTCGGTTCGGGCACCGGATGGTCGCGGACGAACGCCCGGACCTCCGCGATGACCTTCTGTTCCTCGTTGCCGATGCCGACGGCGCGCATGTCGACCTGGCCGGGTACCAGTCCCTTGGGCGGCTTGCGGCGGCCGAAGAGGCTGAACTCGCCTCCGCGCACGTGCAGGCGCAGCCATTCGGGCAGGGCGCCGATCGTCAGGTCGGGCAGCCGCGCCGGGTGCGAGGCGAACGTCCAGGCCTGCATCTCCCCGTCCTCGTCGAGCTGGGCGGCTACGGCGGCCATCCGTTCGGCGACGCGCGCGACGGTGCCGCGGCGGTAGAGCCCGGCCATGGAGCCGGACGCGTCGAGGACGAGGACGACCCGGGCGGACAGGCCCGTGACGCCCCGCTTGCTCAGGCTGACGGCGACCTGCCGCTTGCGCAGGGACAGGCGTTCGCGCACGTCGGAGGGGAGCCGCTCCTCCCCCTTGGTGAACCGTACGGCCGGCTCGGCGGGCGCGGGGGCGGCAGGGGTGGGCGGCGCGGGCGCGGGGCGCGCAGGGGCGGCGGCCGGAGCCGGGCCCGCCCCCGGGCCCGCGGCCCGCGGTGCGGCCGGCGGCTGCGGCTCGTCCACGGTGATGCCGAAGTCCTTCGCGAGGCCGGCCAACCCACTGGCGTACCCCTGGCCGACGGCCCGGAAGCGCCACGCCCCGGAGCGCCGGTAGAGCTCACCGCTCACGAACGCGGTCTCCGGGCCCGCCCGCATGTCGAAGCGGGCCAGCTCGACCCCGGACGGCGCGTCGAGGAGGACCAGGTGGAGCCCCGGCACCTGCCCGAAGCTCCCACCGTCCGCCGACGCGCAGAGCAGGACCCGTTCGACATCGGGTTCCACCGCGGCCAGGTCGACGGCGACGGTGTCGGCGCCGGGCCGCTTGCCGAGGTGGCGCACGGCCCCGGAGGCGTGCCGGGGCTGGTTGTAGAAGACGAAGTCGGCGTCGGAGCGGACGCGTCCGCCGCCGGTCAGCAGCAGCGCGGACGCGTCCACGTCCGGCACCCCGGGCTCGGCCGCCCAGCCGAGGACGGCCCGGACGCCGGTCGAGGTGATCGGCAGGTTGGCGCCTTTGTCCATGAGGGTCACGGCGTCCAGTCTGCCGCTCCACCCCTACGGGCGGTAGCCGATGTTCAGTTCCGCGACGGACGTCCAGGGGCTGCCGCCCAGCTCCCGGGTCGCCTTGAGCCCGACGGAGCACGCGGTGTCCTAGCCACGGCACAGCGCCGTGTCCACGACCGCCTCCACACGCCTCGTGCCCGAGATGTCGGCCGGAATACTTGTCACCGCGATGTTCGCGGCCTGGCGGCCGTCGTCGGTCACTCCGCCCCGGGTCTCGTATCCCACGAGATCGCCACCGTGGCCCCAGTAGACGCCGCCGCAGGAGAGTTTCCTGCTCATGAGGCCCAGGCCGTAGTGGGCGCCGGTGTCCCCGACCGGAACGGTGGTACGCATCTGGACGAGCTGGGCGTCCTCCAGGAGGTCGCCGCGGAGGAGCGCGGTGAAGAAGCGGTTGACGTCGGAGTTGGTGGAGATCATCTGGCCCGCCGCCCCGCCCGCCGAGGGGTCGACCTCCGTGGAGTCGCGCAGCTCCCCATCCGCCATCACGCGGTAGCCCTTCGGGTGGGGTTCCCGGATGGTCTTGTCCCCGGGGGCGGGGAAGTAGGTGTCGCGCAGCCCGATGCGCTGGACGACACGCCGGTCGATCTCCTCGGCGAGGGGCCGGCCGGTGACCTTCTGGATGATCAGGCCGGCGACCACGTAGTTCGTGTTGCTGTAGCTCCACCTCTCCCCGGGGTCGAACTCGGCCTTGTGCTTCAGGGCGATGTCGACGAGGTCCCGGGGCTCGAAGTACCGGTGCGCGATTTCGTCGTCGCTGATGTGCACCCCGTAATCGGGGAGTCCGCTCGTGTGCTGCAGGAGCTGTCGGACGGTGATGCGGCGTCCGTCGATGCCGTCCCCGCGCAGCAGCCCCGGGAGATGGGTGTCGACCGGGTCGTCGAGGCCGATCCTTCCCTCACCGACCAGCTGGAGCAGGACCACCGCGACGAACGTCTTGGTGTTGCTGCCGATCCGCACCTGGCCGTCCTTGGGCACCTTCGCGCCGGTGGCCAGGTCCCCGACCCCCGCCGTGTACGTCCGGTTACGGCCGTCGTCGCCCCTGACGGTCGCCAGCGCGGCGGGCTGGCCGTCCCGTACCAGCGCGTTCAGACCTTGCTGCACGCTGTCCGGCCGCGCGGCGGCGAACGACGTGGTCGGGGCCAGGACGTTGGCGGTCACGATGGCCGTGGCCACCGCGGCCACGGCCGCCAGCGCTCCGCGGCGCCCGCCGCTCCGCCGCTCGGTGGAACGGGGCCAGTGCCGTGTCTGCTCGCGCATGTGTCAACTCCGTTGGAATCGTGGGGTCCTGCCGGCTGTTCCGGCCACCCGTCGACCGGGCAGGGCACGATCATGGGTTCACGGGGCTCCGGCGCGCATCCCGGGAAGGCGGGAGAACGGCCTCCCCCGATCGGGGGAGGCCGCGGGTGAGCCGCCCGTACATACTGGGTGATCATGATCAAGGGACTCCGGCCGCTGCTGCGCCACTCCACGTACGCGGGTGCGCTGTTCGCCTACGGCGCCGTTCTCGCGAGTCTTCCTCTGCTGCCCTTCGCGATGGTGCCTGCGCTGGCGTGGCGATCCGCTCCCGAAGGCGTGCAGATCGTCGTGGTCCTGCTCGTCTGGGCCGCCCTGATCGGCCTGGTCGGACTCGCCCGCACCACGCGACGGGTGCTGATCGTGTCCGCCCGGCGACTGCTGGGGGTGCCGTTGCCCGAGCCTGTCGCCGTACGGGCGGCCGGGAGTTCGTCCGTCGGACCGGCTCTCGCTCTCACCGTGCCGGCCCAGGCCGCTCCGTCCCGCGCCGACCGCTGGCGCACTCCGCTCTGGCTGCTGCTGCACGTGGCACTCGGGTGGACGGGCGCGCTGACCAGCGGTCTGCTGCTCTTCGCGGGCCTGACCCTGCCCGGAGGCTGGCTCGACGCCAAGCTGAGACTGAGCCTGTTCGGCCGGTCGGTACGGGTGGAGGGCGGCTGGCAGAGCTGGGTGGTCGGGGTCGGCTGCCTGCTCCTCGCGGCCTCCGTGTGCGTGCTGGTGACGAAGGCCCTGCGGTGGTCGGCGCCCAGGCTGCTCGGCCCGTCCGCGGCCGAGCGGCTCGCGCTGGCGGCCGACAGGGAACTGCGGCTGGCCGAACGCAACCGACTGGCCCACGAGTTGCACGATTCGATCGGGCACACACTGACGACCACCACTATCCAGGCAGCGGTGGCCGGTGAAGTGCTCTCGTCCGACCCGGCGGCGGCGCGGGCCGCACTGCGCAGCATCGAGGAGTCTGCCCGGGCCGCCCTGGAGGACCTGGACTACGTGCTCGGCCTCCTGCGCGAGAGGGAGACCGAGACAGCACCTACCCGCACCCTGGTTGATCTGCCCGAACTGCGCGACAGGGTGCGGCACACGGGCTCGGTGGTGGAGTGGGAGCTGACCGGGGATCTGACACAGGTGCAGGGGACGCTCTCACGGGCCGCGTACCGGATTCTGCAGGAGGGGCTGACGAACGCGATGCGACACGGAGCGGGCGGCCCGATCGGGGTCCGCGTGGTGGCCGCGCCGGAAGGACTGGAGCTCGGTGTGGTCAACACGATCGGTGCGGGTACGGGTACGGGTACGGGTACGGGCCAGGGCGGGCGTGCCTTTCCGGCGTCGGGGCATGGTCTGCCCGGCCTCGCGGAGCGCGTGCGGTTGCTGCACGGCGAGTTCGACGCCGGCCCGGACGGCCCGCGGCACTGGCGGCTGGCCGTCAGGCTGCCCGTACGGTGGTCGCCGTGACCGATCCCGGCAGCGCACCCGTCACGCTACTGATCGCGGACGACGACGACGTGACCCGAAGCGGTCTGCGCACGCTGCTCGCGGCACAGCCCGGGCTCACCGTGGTAGGAGAGGCCGCCGACGGTGTCGAGGTGGTCGAGCAGGCGCGGCTGCTGCGTCCGGACGTCGTGCTGATGGACGTACGGATGCCCCGCCGCAACGGGATCGAGGCCACCCGGCACCTCCTCGCCGAACCGGGCGGATCGGTCACGTCGGGCGGTCCGGCCCGGCATGCCGGCCTGAACGGGGCGCCGGGAGCGCCGAAGGTCGTGGTGATCACCACCTTCGAGAACGACGACTACGTGACCGCCGCGCTCAGCGCCGGGGCCAGCGGCTTCGTGCTCAAGCGGCTTCCGGTCCGGCAGATCGCGGAGGCGGTACGCGTGGTGGCGACGGGAGAGGCGATCCTCTTCCCGGCCGCCCTGCGCCGGATGGTCGCCGCCCGTCCGCTGGACTCCGCCGATGCCCTGCCGAAGGCGGCCCTGACGGGGCGGGAGGAGCAAGTCCTGCGGCTGATGGCCACCGGTCTGTCCAACCCGGAGATCGCGGAGTCCCTCACGGTGAGTCTGGAGACGGTCAAGACGCACGTCGGGAACGTGCTGACGAAGCTCGGCGCGCAGAACCGGACCCACGCGGTGGTCATCGCGTACGAGTCGGGACTGGTGGCTCCCGGATTCACGGGCTGAGGCACCGCGAAACGCGTTCCGGTGCGCCGTGCGGTAGGCCCCTCCCCCCGGGCGCCACCTGCATCGGGTGACGGCGATCCGGCTCCGAGGTCGACCCGGATCCACTGCGGGTCCTTGCCTTGGTCGCTGGCCCAGTGGTGGGTAGCTGCGGAGTCGTCGAAGGCATTGGCGGGCTGCCCGCGCGAGATGAGCGGGTCGGCGGCGGCTCCGGCTCGGGGCGCTCACGGCTGGACGTCCCCAAGCGCGAGAGGTGGGGTCCGGGGGTGACGGGACCGGCCGTGCAGCGGCACAGCCGTCTGCCCCGGCCGGTCCCGTACGCCTCGTCGCGGACGGCGGCGCGATCCCGGCCGACCGGCCCGCAGCGGGACGAGGGTCGACCGGAACGGCCGCACCGCGGACCGGGGCCGTCCCGTGGACGAAGGGGAGCGTCGTGCCGGAATTGCGTGCGCGGGCGTCGTGTACGGCCTGCGCGCGTGCGGGGACAGGGCGCTGGGGCATCCGTGCACGCGGCGGGCGGGGAGCGGGGAGCGGGACGACGGTCAGCCGGAGGCGGGGACCAGCACGACGGCCGTCCCGTAGGCGCACACCTCGGTCCCGACGTCGGCCGCGTCGGTGACGTCGAAGCGCATCATGAGCACCGCGTTGGCTCCGCGCGCCTTGGCCTGCTCGATGAGCCGGTCCATGGCCTGGTTGCGGGTCTCCACCAGGGTCTTGGTGAGGCCCTTCAGCTCCCCGCCGATCATGGACTTCAGGCCCGCGCCGATCTGGCTGCCCAGGTGGCGGGAGCGCACGGTGAGGCCGAAGACCTCGCCGATGACCTGCTCGACCCGGTAGCCGGGGACGTCGTTGGTCGTCACGACGAGGACGCCCGTCTGCTGGGCCCCGGGGCCGCCGCCGTAGTCGTCGATTCCCATGGCACCCACTCTGGCGCCGCGGGACAGCGCCCGCATCCGGAGGGGCCGGGCGGTGGCATGCGGCGCGGCGGTCAGCGGCTCCGCGCGTCCGGACCGGATCCGGCCCGGGTCGTCGAGGCCCGTTCCGGCCGGGGTACGGGGATCCGCAGCCGGACGTGGAACCCTCCCTCGGGGCGGGCCCGGCGATCACCGTGCGGGGGCGCCCCACCGCGCCCTGTCCCGTGCCCCACCCCGCGCCCTCCGCCGGGCGTGCGGAACGTCGCACGTCAACCCCTCCGTGTACACCCCTGGTTGTACGAGGTCTCCCCCGAGGCGGTAGCCGACTTTCAACCCGTGGATGGGCGCGGGCGGATGCCGTCCGGCCGTAGATTCGCCAGCGCCGGTCCACCGGCCGGCGCCGGCCCCTCCCCCCGGGGCCCGCCGCGCGGCCGTGCCCGTTCGGGGGAGGGCACGGCCGCGCATGCCCATGCGCATGCGCACGCCCCGGCGCGGACCGGTCGGGCCGGGCCGGGCGGTGGCCGGTTCAGGCGAGCCAGGCGGTGAAGCGGGTGCCGAGGAGGCGGAAGCGGAAGGAGTCCGCCGGACCGGGCGACGGCGTCGCTCAGCACGGGCCCGGGGACGAACTACGTGGCGAGCCACGCCGCGGGGTCTTCGGTGTCGGCGTCCACGACCGGGACGGCCCAGCGGCTGCGGACCTTACGGGCGACCGCCACCTCCAGCCGGAAGCGGACGCGGAAGGCGGGCCGTCGGCGCACTCGGCCCGGACCAGTGTGACGGCGGCGAGCGCGCCGCCGGCGGAGCGGCCGAGCAGGACCACTCCCATGCCGCCGGAGCCGAGCCGCCCGAGCGTGCGGTACGGGTCGTGCGCCACCGTGCCCGCCGACCGGGAGTCCGGGTCGAGCGCGGCGGCGCAGGTCAGACGGCGCGCCTCCCTCCCCGGTCCGCAGGACGCGGGCCGGGTCGGGCGTGAAGGTGTACGCCGTCGGCAGCGTGCCCGGGGGCGTCCTTCCGGGCACGGCGGGTCCACGGACCACTCGAGAGGGACAGATTGGGCATTTCGGGCTAAACGACGGTGAGTCAGCGGGGCTGCCGGGCCCGGCGTCGTCATAGTCGACCCTGGCAGCCGCCTGGTTGCCGCCCCGCGCCGCACGTCGCGGCCGGGTGGATGTCTTCGTAGAGGAGCCGGCTCATGCTGAAGCCCACCAGGACCATCCTCGCTCTCGCCGCCGGAAGCCTGGTTCTCGGCCTGGTCGGGACGGGCGCCGCCGTTGCGGACGAGAACCCGATGGCCGGGGCGCCGTCGCAGGCCTCCGCGGTCCGGGACGGCCACGCCGTCGGCCGGGTCGTCTCGAAGGGCCCGCTGAAGGTCCGCAGCAAGCCGTCCACCCGCTCGCGGATCGTCGGCCAGGTGTACCCGAACCGCAAGGTCGAGATCGAGTGCAAGAAGTACGGCGAGTCCGTCGACGGAAACCGCCTCTGGTACCGCCTGGACGACCGCAACGGTGAGGTGGAGAACGGCAACGGCGACATGGACGAGCGCGAGGACGGACGCGAGGACGGACGCGAGGACAACCGCGAGGACGAGCGCCAGGACGACCGCGAGGACAACCGCGAGGACGAGCGCCAGGACGAGCGCGAGGACGGACGCGAGGACAACCGCGAGGACGAGCGCCAGGACGACCGCGACGACGACCGCGAGGACGAGCGCCAGGACGACCGCGACGACGTCAGGGCCGGCGACGGCGACCGCTGGGTCTCCGCCCGTTGGGTCAAGAACCTCTCCCCGGTGAGGTTCTGCCGCTGACCGGCTCCCCGTCGAAGCCCCCGTGCGCCCGGTGCCCGCTCAGGGCGCCGGCCGCACGGCGCGCGGGCCCACGCACTCGGCCCCGTACGCCCGGACCCGCTCGCGCAGCTCCCGGTCGGCGGTCACCACGGTGCAGCCGCGCTCCGCGTGGGCCGCAGCCAGCTCCACGATGAGGTCGTCGCCGCTGCCGGGCGCCGACTCCACGCGCACGCCCGGTACGGACTCGACGCCCCGGGCCGCTCCTTCGACGACGAGGACGACCTCCTCCCCGCCCTCCCACCCGGCGAGCCGGTCGCGCAGGCGCTCCGCGGCGCCCCGGCGGTCGCGCCACCAGCCGTCCGGAACCGAGCCGACGACGTTCGCTCCGTCCACGATGAGTACGCGGGCCACGGCGGCTAGAAGTCCCCGTAGTTGACCTGCCAGGTGGGCAGGCCCATCCGGCGCCAGACCGCGACCACCCGGTCCCGGTCGTCGAGCGACACCCGCACCGCGTACCGGTGGCGCACGTGCGCGTCGAAGAGCTCCGCCTTCACCACGTCGTCGCGGCGCCCGTCGCCGGCCGCACGCATCCACAGCTCGTCGTACGGCACCTCGTGCCGGCGCAGCCAGGACTCGGTCTGCGTCCGGTGCTCCTCGCTGCGTCCCGACAGCAGCACGATGGTGTCCCCGTCGGCTCGCCGGAAGGCGTCCAGGGCGTGCTTGACCGACTCGTTGAGCAGGTCGAGCTCGCAGCGCGAGAAGTCGTACGGGCCGCGGTCGCCGGTCAGCGCGAGCGTCCCGTCGATGTCGCACATCACCGCGGACGGCAGAGCCGGATCGGGGACGTACTCCGTCACGGGCGGCACGGCCGCGCCGGAGCCGCCGTTCATCCACTCCGCCGTCAGCCGCCAGCCGCCCTTGCGGACCTTTTGGTGCTTCTCGGCCAGGATCCGGATGATCTCCTCGCCGACGGGGCGCTCCCGGGCCGCGTCCCGGCGCAGGCACTCCTCCAGGGGGACGTCGGTGAAGTCGTGCACGACGAAGGTAGCCAGACCGCCGACGGCGGCCTTGAGCCGCTTGGGGATGTGCTTGGTCAGGTGGGTGTTGTCGACGACCACGTCGAACCCGCCGTCGACGGCCGCGCGGAGCGCCGCGTCCTGGACGGCCAGCACCGTCTGTTCGTGCGCGAAGCTGCGGCCCCGCTCGGGGTCCGGCAGGTCGAGCATGCTCCTCAGGTCGTCGAGGTTCACGCGACGCATGCGCCCGCCGGCCTCGGCCTGCAGGGCGCGCGCGGCCGTCGTCTTGCCGGAGGCGGGCAGGCCCGTCATGACGTGCACGACGGGCAGCGGGGCCTCCTCGGCGGCGGCGAGCGCCTCTGCCGCGGCGTCGGCCCCTGGCACGGTCCGGGTCTCGGCTTCGGCTTCGGCCACGGGCTCGGGCTCGGGCTCGGCCACGGGTTCGGATGTCTCCTGGGACACGGGTCAGCTCTCCTCGTCGTTCGTGAAGGGGGCGGCGGTCTCGGGCCGGACGAAGCGCCAGACGACGAGGTCGGTGGCCTTGCCGTCCAGGCGCAGGAACATCGCCGCGCGGATCCCGCCGTCGGACAGTTCCTTGGCGGCGCGGGCGAAGGCGCCCCGGTCGGCGGCCAGGTGCGCGAGTCCCGCGTACGCCTCCTCGACCGCGCGCTCGCGGAGCGCGGCCTCGTCCTCCAGGCGGGCGATGACTTCGCGGACCCAGTTGTCGAACTCGTCGGGCACCTGCTCCAGCAGTGCGTCGAGCGGCTTGCCGCCGGCCGCCTCGACGTCCGCGACCCGGCAGTTCAGGCCCTGGGCGAGCTGCTTGGCGGGCAGGCCGGCGAACCGCTGGACGCCGTGGGACCGCCAGATGTCCCGCTCGGTGACGCCGGTGAGCACCTTGTGCAGGCGCACGTACTCCGACAGCTTGGCCTTCGCCCGGACGCCCGAGGCGAAGCGCAGCACGAAGCCCTCGGCCTGGGTGCCGGTCGCGGGGGCGCCGCCGGGCAGGGTGTTGGAGTCGGCGAGCGCGATCAGCTCGTCGAGGGGCATCGCGGGCCACACGGTGACGACGGAGCCGATCCCCTCCCAGTGGGGCGCGGCCTCGGCGAGCGGCACCTCGGCGCCGTCCGTGGTGAAAGCGGCGAGGAGGACGAGGTCCCGGCGGTCGCCGTAGTCGACGACGATGCGGTTCTGCGGGTGGAGGACCTCCGCGAGGTAGGTCGTCCCCGGCACGAGCGCCGTGGTGTCCCGGGCGTCGAGGTGGCGCTGCGCCCAGGTGGCCTGGGTGCTGGTGAAGGACCCCTTGGATGCGGCGCGCCAGCGGCCCGCGTAGTGGAAGACGACCGCGAGGCTGCCGTCGACCTTGTCGTAGACCTCGAACGGCTCGTCGGGCAGGGCGGGCGCGTACGGCTGGCCCGACTCGTGCTCGCCGACGTTGAAGAACTTCGGCAGCGGCAGCGCGACGATCGCGCCGGTGGCGTCGTCGGCGACGAGTCCGCGGCAGCGGGTGGTGACCTGGTTCCAGACGCGCTCGTACTGGGCCGTCCGCGTGTACGTGTAGATGGACAGCGGCAGTTCGGGGTGCGCCTTGCGGGTCACGTACCCGGCGTCGATCGAGGCGGCGAGCTCCTGCGCGGGCATCAGGTCGTGCAGAGTCAGGCGGTCCTGGCTCATGGGGTCCTCCCGGATTGAGATGGTCCATTCTCACGTGCGGGAGGGTCTGCCCGGTACTCGATTATGACTGGTCGGAGCCCGTTGCCAGCCGGTTGATGTCGCGGGGGCGCAGGATGCGCTCCGGGACACCGGCGTCCGGCGGGACGGCCGCGACGGCGATCATGCCGGTCGCGCCGAGGAGGATGACGTTCACGGCGGCAGCTTGGGCCGTGGCGGCGGGCTCGGGCCCGCCGCGCCCGTCCCCGCGCGTGCTCAGTGGGGCAGCCGGGTGCCGCACCGGGCGCAGTAGCGGGCGTCCCGTTCGGCGGCGAGGCGGGCGCACTCGGCGCAGACCCGGTCCAGGAGGCACGCCGGATCCCCCGCGTCGCCGACCGGGTCGGCCGCGCGGACGGCGGGGGGCGGGCGGCGGCGGTGCGCCGTGGCGCAGGCGAGCCCCTCGGCGCCGGCCCGCACGGAGCGGACGGTCCCGGCCGGGAGCCAGGCGACGGATCCGGGGACGAGCTCCCGGGCGGCGTCCAGGGTGCGGAGTTCTCCCGTACCGGAGACGACGAGGAGGACGCCGAGGGCCGTGTCGGTGTGGTCGCCGATGCCGGGGCCGAGCCGGACCAGGTTCGCGTCGAGGTCACGGGCACCGTCGCCGAGCGCCCACACGACGCCGGCCGGCGCGTCGTCGGCGGCCGGGTGCGGCGGGGCGAGGAACACCGGCGAGGCTGCGGGACCGGGCGTGCTCATCGAGGGCTCCCCTGCTGCGGAGGCGGTGCGGGCGGGACGGGGCGCCCGGGCGCGCGGCGGGGTGTGCCGGAGGGGACGTGACGGCAGGGGTGTGACAGAGGGGACGTGACGGCAGGGGTGGCGGCGGGGATGTGACGATGCGTCAGTTCGAGATGCAGATCTCGTTGCCCTGCGGGTCGGCGATCGTGGTCCAGACGCTGGGGCCCTGGTGGCCGTCGTGCAGGAAGGTGGCGCCCTTGGCGAGGAGCCGCTCGACGACGCTCTTGTGGTCCTCGTCCGGCCCGGTGCGGACGTCCAGGTGGACGCGGTTCTTGACCGTCTTCGGCTCGGGCACGAACTGGAAGAGGACGCGGGGCGCGCGCTCCGGTCCCTCCGGGTGGCGGATGGCGGCGCCCGCCTTCCACACGAGTTCGCCGTGGTGGGTCGTCGTGTCGTCCTCGGCCGCGTGGCCCGCGGCGATCAGCCCCCGGATGAACGCTTCGTCACTCGGTTCCACTTCCCATCCGAGTGCGTCGGCCCACCAGTCGGCGAGGTCGTGCGGGGAGGCGGAGTCGATGGTCACCTGGAACGTGTATGCCATGCCGGGACCCTACTGAGCGGACGCCGTGCCCGCCACAGGAGCCGGCGCGTAGTGGGAGGCGACGGCGGGCTGCCCGGTGTGGTTCGGACCCGCGGCCGGATCGGCGCCGAGGTAGCGGAAGGGCAGCCGGACGGTGCGCGGGCCGTCCAGGGAGATCCGGTGGTGACGGGCGCTGCACCGGAACCCGGCCGCGCGCAGCGCCGCGACGGCCGCCCGACCGGCGGGCGCGCCGTCGGCCCGGCGCAGGGACCCGGGGTCGAGGTGCGCGACGAGCAGCCCGCCGGGCGCGAGCCAGGAGGCGGCCCGGGCCAGCAGCCCGAGCTGGTCGCCGACGTAGTGCAGGCCGTGGACGCAGGTGATCAGGTCGTACGTCCGATACGGGGCCCAATGCGCGACGGAGGCCCGCAGCAGCTCCAACCCCGGCGGGACGGGGGCGGGCACGAGGGGACCGACCAGGTCGACGCCGGTCAGTACGGCTCCGTCGGGCAGCCGGGAGGCGGCTTCGCGCAGGGCCCGGCCCTCACTGCTGCAGAGGTCGAGCCAGGCCGGGGCGGTGGAGCGGACGGCCAGGTGGGCGGCGGGATCGAGGCCGAGCTCGCGGGCGTAGCTGTTGACCCCGGACAGACCCCGCTCGCGGTTCATCGTGTTGTTCGCGACCACCGGGGATCGTTCCAGTTCGTCGGCGGGGAACAGGCGGGGTGCGGTCATCGGGCCATTGTCCGAGGCGGTCGCCGGCCCCGGAGCGGCGTGTCGCGCGGGACGCGGCGGCCGCGGCAAGCACCATGCAGGGGGGACCGCGCGGGCCTCCCACGCCCGTCGGCGGCACGGACCGCGCCGCCGGACGGGCGGCACCGACCGGGGTGGCCCGGCGCTGCTCGGCGCGGCGCACGGGAGGGACCGGACGGACGGACCTGCACGGCACGGCACGGCACGGACGTGCACGGCACGGCACGGCACGAACAGGCACGGGTGGCACGGATCGGCACGGCACGGGAGGACTTCATGACGTCAGGCACAGCTGTCCTGTCGCACTGAAGCTGTCGGATTCCCACTCGGTCTCGTTCGTGCTGGCATATTCTCGGTGCGGCGGCTCTTGAGCGGCGGTGCAGTAGGCCGGCAGCCGGGCCGGAAGACCCCGGCCGTCCGCCCGGACGGTGTGTCAGACCACGGCGAGCCGGTCCACCAGCAGCTCCACCCTCCGCTCGGCTTCCGCCGGTGGCAGCCGTCCCGCCCGGGTCAGGGTGGCCAGCCCGTGCAGGGCCGCCCAGAACACCTCGGTGAACAGCCCCGGGTGGACGCCCTCCCCGGCGACCTCACCGAGGCTTTCCAGCAGGGCGGCGAAGCCGTCCTTCAGCGGCTCCGGGGTGTCCTCGACCGCGAAGGCCAGACCGCCGTCGAGCTGGAACATGGCGTCGTAGACCAGCGGGTTGCGCTCGGCGAAGTCGAGGTAGGCGCGGGCGAGAGCGGTGACCCGGGCGCGCGGGCCGTTTGCGGCGGAGGTCGCGGCCCGCAGCGCCGCGGCCATCTCGGCGGCACCCTCCAGGGCGACGGCGCCGATGATCTCGCGCTTGCCGCGGAAGTGGCTGTAGAGGACGGGCTGGCTGTATTCGATGCGCTCGGCGAGCCGGCGGGTGGTGACCGCGTCCCAGCCCTGCTGCTCGGCGAGTTCGCGGGCCGTCGCCACGATGAGGCGCTCGCGGGCCGCCCGTTCGCGTTCCTTGCGTTCCTGTACCGACATAACCGGATCCTAGCACCGCTAGACAAGTGAGCGGCAGTAGTACTAGCGTTGCCTCATCATCTAGCGACGCTAGATCTCAGGAGGGGTCATCATGCTCGACACACTCAAGGTCGTCACCATCGTGGTCGTCGGAGTGATGGTGGGGGTGGAGTTCTCCGTCGCCTTCGTCATCAACCGGATCCTCGACGCACTCCCCGGCGACAACGGCCAGCTCGGCCGCGCCCACGGGGGCCGGATGCTCGGCGCCGTGATGCCGGTCTGGTACATCGGCTCGCTCGTCCTCGCCGCGGTCTGGGCCATCGCCGGATGGCACCACCACGGCACCGGCCTCGTCGTGACCGCCGCCGCGCTGCTGATTCTCAGCGTGCTCATGTCAGTCTTGCTGCTCGTCCCGATCAACAACCGGAGCAAGACGTGGACCCCCGAGAACCGGCCCGAGGACTGGAAGGAGCAGGCGAATCGCTGGGACCGCTTCCACTACGTCCGCGTCGCCGTCATCATCGCCGCCTTCGCCCTGCTGGCCGCCGCCCTCGTCTGAGCCCGCGGTCCGAGACCGCGCAGGCGGCGCGCGCTCCTCTGCTCCGCGGGCGGCAGACGACGATTCGCACGGATCCACACCGCCCTCGGAACCCAGGACCCCCTCTGACGGAGGTTCTTCCTCTATCGAGATCGCGACTTCCGCGAATGCCGGGTCGTTCGAGAACCCGGGCCTCCGCCTTCTCGAACGCCTGGCATCCCGGCAGGTCAACGGCTCACCATCTGACAGATGCGCTGCAACAGGACAATTGCGCTGGCGCCGTCGGCGAGGAAGAGCATGAAGGCCCACGTCCGGTCCGGTGAGAAGGTGCAGCCGATCCTGACCTGAACGACTTCGAGGCGGGTGAGGATGTCGACGGTGGATGGCAAGGCGAGAGTCTCAGTACCCCGCCTCCTCGCCCGTCGGGGGCGAGCCGCGTAGATGTCGGCAAGCTGCTGGCTGGGAACGCTGCCGTCCCGTACAACGAACCCGCCTCCGTCGAGAAGCGCCGCTCTGACGGGTTCGCAGGCCCTGGTCTGGCCTCTCAGCATCCCGGCGAGTTCTGCCCGGTCCATCTGTTGCCCTTTCGCCTGCTGTCCTGCCGTCCTGCCGTCCTGCTGTCCGCTCAGTCGTCAAAGCGGAGCTCAGGTCGGGTCCAGAGGGTGAGGTCGCTGCTGGTGGCGACCGCCAGGGTCAGGCCGGAGGGAGAGAACCCGGCTGCGCGGAGTTCTGAGTACTCGGAGTGAAAGATGTGCCACCACGTCCCTCCCGCCGGGCCTTCGTGGGACCCGCCGTCGGCGGAGAGGATGACGCGGTCGTGGGGCCACTCGGGGCTGACGACGTCCAGGGTCCAGCCGTCTGGTGTGGTGCTGTGCAGGCCGCCGCCGAAGAGCCCGGCGATACGCACCGGCGTGCCCTCGATCGGGCCGAGCCCGGGGCAGGTGAGCTCCGGCGACGCGTCCGGAGTGCCGGTGTCGGGGTCTGGATCCCGATCGCGGGCGACCTTCTCGCCGCTGACCGCGTCGAAGAGTCCATGGCCACCATCGCTGGACACGACCATGACGAGGTCGTGCCCGCTGTCGGGATGGACGGCGAAGCCGATGCCGAGTAGACCGCCGATGGGGGTCCTGTGGTCCAGCACCGGCTGCCACGGCTCCGGGGCCGGCATGACGGTGGCGGCGATGTAGCGCTCCCGCAGCTTCTGCTGGTACTCCGTGATCAACTCGTCTCCTCTGGGCTGTCTGTGTCGAGGGTCAAGACCACAAACGATCTCAAGGTGACAAGAACGATGCACCTTCAGTGACAGCAGTCCTGCTCACGCCGGCACGGAGGACGGGGTCGGGGCAGCTGTCAGGTGACAAGTTCCGTGCTCAGTCACAGCAGCTGGCGGTGGTCGCGCCGCCGGCCCTCGGGATGGGGGTGCAGAACGCGGTCGTCCACCGGCTCGGCGTCCCGGATCTGACCACCACCCTCGTCACCCGGACCCTGACCGGCCTGGCCGCCGATCCGTGGGGCGCGGCCTCCGTACGCCGTCTGGTGTCGGTCGGCGCGCTGGTCTGCGGGGCGCTGTCCGGGGGCCTGCCGATGCTGCGGCACGGATCCCGGTGGGCGCTGCTGGCGGCGGTGGCCCTGCTGGTCTGGGTGGCGGTCCCGGGGTGGTGGAGGCGTACGGAACTCAGCCCGGCCGCCCAGCCGCCCGGCGCGAGGTGACCATGGCGGCGAGGGTCAGCAGCCAGGCACTCACGGCGATCCAGAGCAGCACCTGGCCCAGCGGGCGCAGCCAGCCGATCCCCGCCGGTCCGGCGGCGGAGAGGCAGGCGGTGGCGGTCATCCCGAGTGGGAAGACGGTGGACCAGCGGCGGATGTCGTAGCGCGTCCGGGGGTGGCGCAGCTCGGCGACGAGGAGGACCGCGTACCAGGCGAGGGACACGGCGAGGGTGACGAGCGTGGCGGCGCGCAGGGCCTCGTGCGCGGGACCGGTCCACACCGGTGACGCCGTGAGCTTGGAGCCGGCCAGTGCGGAGATGGACAGGGCGCCGCCCGCCACCCAGTGGTCGCCGGCGCCGCCGACCACCTCGCGGAGGTCGAAGTGCACGAGGGCCCGGGCGTAGAGCACCAGCCCGAGGCCGAAGGCGGCCAGGGCCGCCCAGGCCAGCCAGGTACGGGACAGGGCGACGGCAAGGACCGCCGCCAGGACGGCGAGCCCCTGGGTGGCCACGCAGACGAGGAAGGCGACGCCGGGCATCCGCCGCCGCCAGTGGCGTACGACGTGGAGCATCAGCCAGGGACACAGCGCGGCGGCCACCGCGAGCAGCGCGGCCGCGGCGCCCTGCCACCCGAGCCCGGAGATCCGGGTGCCGATCACGGTGGTGGCGGCGACGGCGGTCAGGCCCGCCGGGGTGTCGGCCTCGGCCCGGAACCGGCCGCGGTCGCCGATCAGCCGGGCGGTGAAGTCGATGCCGAGCACCAGCCACAGCGCCACGGCGACGGCCAGCGCGGCCAGGGACAGCACCTCGTGCCCGACGAGTCCCAGGCCGACGGAGAGGATGCCGGTCGCCATGACGGCGGCTCCCGCCGCGGGCGGGAGCCCGGCCCACCAGCCGCGCTCGGGAAGAGGGCTCACCCCTCCAGCGGACACCACCGCTCGGCGCCCCGCCAGCGGAACCCGGCCCGCACGGTCGGGACGAACGGGGCGGGCGGGCGGCCGGGCCGGGACCGAGCGCGGGCGTACGCACGGGCCCGAGGCGGCGGCCGTGCGGGTGGGCCCGCTGAGTAGGGTGGCGCGCATGGAGTCCTACACCATCGGCCAGGCGGCACGCCTGCTGGGCGTCAGCGTCGACACCGCCCGCCGGTGGGCGGACGCCGGCCGCTTCCCCACCCGGCGCGAGGCCAACCGGCGCATCGTGGACGGCTCCGACCTGGCGGCGTTCTGCGTGGAGGCCGCCCGGGAGGGCGCCGAGGACGAGAACCCTGCGTACACCTCCGCCCGCAACGCCTTCCCCGGCATCGTGACCGGGATCCGGCTCGGCGACGTGTCCGCCCAGGTCGAGGTGCAGGCGGGCCCGCACCGGGTGGTGTCGCTGCTGACCCGGGAGGCGGTCGAGGAGCTGGGCCTCGAAGTCGGCATGCGGGCCACGGCGCGCGTGAAGTCCACCAGCGTGCACGTCGACCGCGGCTGAGCGACCGCCGTGGAGTGGGGGACGGTCCTGGGCGGCCTGGCCGCCGGGCTGCTGATCGCCGTGGTGACGGCGCCGGTCGGGGTGTCGGGGGCGGTGTTCCTCCTGCCGGTGCAGGTGAGCGTGTTCGCCGTGCCCAGCCCGGCCGTGACCCCGACGAACCTGCTGTACCACGTCGTCGCCGGACCGGGGGCGCTCCTGCGGTACCGGCGCACCGGCGCCCTGCGCGGGCCGCTGGTACGGCAGTTGGTGCTGGGCACGCTGCCGGGCGTCGTCCTCGGGGCGGTCATCCGGGTGTTCGCCGTACCCGGGCCCGGTGTCTTCCGGGTGCTGGTGGCCGCGCTCCTGCTGCCGCTGGGGGTGTGGCTCGTCGTCCGGACCCTCCGGCCGGCCAGGCGACCGGCCGGATCCGGTTCCCTGCCGCGGCCCCGGACGGTCACCGGGCTGGCGCTGGCGGTGGGAGTGCTCGGCGGGATCTACGGCATCGGCGGCGGCTCGCTGCTCGGTCCGGTCCTCGTGGGGCGCGGCGTGCCGGTCACGCAGGTCGCCCCGGCCGCGCTGGCCGCCACCTTCGCCACCTCGGTCGTGGGCGCGGCCACGTACGCGCTGCTGTCGCTCACGGGCTCGGACGAGATCGCGCCGCACTGGCTCCTCGGCCTGTCCTGCGGCGCGGGCGGGCTCGTCGGCGGCTACCTCGGCGCCCGGCTTGCGCCCCGCCTTCCCGACCGGGCCCTGCGGCTCCTGCTCGGCACGCTGGCGGCGTTGGTCGGCGCCCTGTACGCGACGGGAACGCTGGGCTGACGGGTCCGCGGTCACGCACCCGCGACGCCTGCACACATTGAAGCGATTCGCCCCTTTTTCAGCCGAATTGCACCGACGCTACTCCGGACGCATGGTGAGCTTGCGTGACCAATCTCCCCAGGAAGGAACGACCCCATCATGAGCAAGGCGAAGGCGAAGGCCAAGCAGGTCAAGGGCAAGCTCAAGGAGACCGCGGGCAGCGCCACGGACGACAAGAAGATGCAGGCGGAAGGCAGCACCGAGCAGATGAGCGGCAAGACCGAGGGGATGGCCGCGAAGGCCGGCGACAAGATGAAGAAGGCCAGGGGCCACCACTGACGCTCCGGCCGGCGCAATGAAGCGGCGCCCGTCACCCGTACGGGCGCCGCACCTGACTCTTTACCCGTGCTGACACGTACGCCCCCTCGGCGCATCCCCGTCCACACCCCGGGCACGCACGAGGGGCCACCCCCTGCCGAAGGGACCGTCGTGATCTTCACCGTGCTCCTCGTGCCGCCCCTCCTCCTCTGCGTCATGCTCGCCCTCGGCCGCTACGAGGAGCACATGTTCGATCCCGACCGGCTGCAGCCGGCCCCACCGCTCCGGCATCTGACGCCCGTCCCCGAGGCGGAGACCGAGACGGCGGGCGAGACGGCGCCCGCCCCGCCCGCCGCGCCGGTCGTCCCCGGCAGCCAGGCCGCCTGAACCGGGCCGCCCGAACCGGGGCCGCGACCGAGGCCGCCCGAGCGGAGGCCGCGCACCAGCCTGGCCCGCTTCGCGCGGGCACGCCGGAGCCCGAGCCCCCTCCGCCTCAGGCCGGCTTCAGCGCCAGGCGCCGGATCGGGCGTACGGCCAGCAGCGCGAGGGCGCAGCCGAAGCCGACCACCGCCCCGGTTGCCAGGAGCCGGTGGACGCCGAAGAGGGCGCTGGCCGGGCCGGCCAGCGCCTGCCCGAAGGGGACGGCCAGGATCGATCCGGCGACCTCGTAGGCGGTCACCCGGCCCAGCCGGTTGGCAGTACAGGCCACCGCGTACGGCTATCCCCGACAGCGCCCCGTACTGGTCGGACCGGTCACCTGCCTGCTCCTGGCCAAGCCCGCCCCCCGTGTCGCCGCCGGCTTCGAGCCGATCACCCTACTGGACCAGTCCTACGGCACCCGGTACGTCCGCCCCCGGTCCTGGCCGGGGACATCTCCCGCCCCGAGCCGATGACCGTCCGCTGGACGACGTATGCGCAGGCGCAGACCGCCAGGCCGGTCAAGGGCATGCTGACCGGTCCCGCCACGATGCTCGCCTGGTCCTTCGTACGCGACGACCAGCCGCTCGGCGAGACCGCGCGCCAGGTCGGCCTGGCCCTGCGCGACGAGGTCAACGACCAACGACCTGGAGGCGGCCCGCTCCCACATGCAGGTCGCGACCGAGCTCACCGAGCACGGATACCGGCGCGAAGCCGGTCCCGGCGTGTGGGACATCCACTCGCCGCGCATCCCCTCCGCGCAGGAGGCGGCCCTGCTCCGCAAGGGGCTGGAGGCCATCCCCGCCGAACGCCTCTGGGTCAACCCCGACTGCGGCCTGAAGACCCGCGGCTGGCCCGGGACCCGCGCCTCGCTGGAGCACCTGGTATCCGCGGCCCGCGAGATCCGGGCGGAACTCTCCCACTCCTGAGGCGGTTGGGGCCGGGCCGGACGGGGCTTCCCGTACGGCCCGGCCCGCCTGTTTCCGGGGGCATATTCCACGGCTGGATCCCACCTGTCCCCCCAGCGCGCACACCCTTAGGTTAGGTTTACCTAAACAAGGGGGTGGGTGGATGCGCGAGAAGGCACGACGCCAGTCACAACAGGACGAGTGGGCCGACGAAGTGGTGGCCTGGCTGGGGTCCCAGGAGGACATGGACCGGGCGCTGCGCGATGCGCTGCGCCGCACGCCCAGCCAGCGTGAGGAAACGATTGCCCGCATGGCGGACGCCCTGCGCGGAGCCGCCCAGGGACTGACCCTCCCCGGATGTGCGGCCGTCGCCGGCGTTCCCGAGCGCACCCTGCGCGAATGGCTGGAAATCGACGCCAGCTTCGCCGCGGCGGTCAGCGCCGCGCACGCACTGGCCGAGGCCCACGGGCTGAGACCGGGGACGGCCCCCACACCCGCCGCGCTCCAGCTGATGCTGAACGCTATCCGCAAGGGCGCCGCGTGGCCGGCGGCGGCGACCCTCGTCGGGATCTCCATCCGCGGGTTCAACCGGCTGCGGGCCGAGGCGCCACCCGTGGGGGCCCTGATCGCGGCGGCCCAGCGGGCCCGGTCGGCGAAGGCGGCCGCGGGCCAGCGGCGCCGGCCGGCCAAGGCGGCGAGCAGCCGGGCGGGGTACCGGATCGTACAGCTCGACGACCCCCTTCTGTCGCCGCACGGTCAACCCGGCTCCCGCACGGACGGGTTGGAAGAGAGCGCCACCCACCGGGACTGAGCACCGGACGCCAGGCGGAGGGCGGGGCTCGCGACCGTATACCGGCCCGCACGCCGGAACCACCGCCGCAGAAGCCGGGGCCCGCCGCCGCAGAAGCCGCCACCGGCCGCCGAAGACGCCAACCTGGCGCGACGCCTACCACCGGTCCGCGGAGCACCGCGGCCGACGCCTCCGGCACGTGCGGACGGGCGTCCGTGGACGCGGCGCGCACCGCGTGGATCAGCCGCGGGTGGTCTTGCGCCAGCCGAAGGGGCCCGGCAGATCCACCGAGGTGGTGCGGCGGCCGGTGCTGCTGTGCGTGTGGCGCGGGCCGTGCTTGCCGCCGCCGGTGGTGATCGACCACGACTTGCGGTTGATGTTCAGCCGGACGCCGGGCAGGATCCTGAAGCTCTTGCGGAATGTCAGCGGCATGACGTCTCGCTTCCTCGGTGCGCGTAGGGACGGGCGGCCCGACTGTTCCTGTGTACAGGCCAGTTGGCATACGTGTGTCCCGCGCCGGCCGTTCCATGCACCCGAGTTCCGCCCGGGCGACGGTCAGGGGGTGTCGCCGTCCCAGACGAACCGCTCGTCGGGGTCGGTCGGGGAGGGGCTGTACAGCGTCCGCCCGCCCGGGCCGAAGAGGCCACGGTCGGTGGCGAGGAGCACGCCGTCCACCCGCTCCTGGTCGGGCAGGTTGGTGACGTCGAGGAGCTGACCGTCGAGAGGACCGCCCGTCAGCCTCACGTACACCCGGCCCGGGGTCGGGCGGACCCAGTGTCCTTCGTCGCCGCAGTACACCCGCTCGTCCACCGTGCCCACCTGCCCACCCGCCCCTCTCCCCGTCGGACCCGCTTCGGAGGCCATCCTCCCCTACGCGTCCGGGTCGGTGGCAGCCCGGTGGGGTGCCGGACGGCGGCCGGGCCGCAGCCGCCGTCCGGCCTCCCGGATGTCACCGGCTCCGCGCACGTTCCCGCAGGTCGTACCGATTGAACAAGTGCCGCCGCCCGCCTCCCAGTTCGTACCCAGCACGGTCCGGAACCCGAAGGCCGCGGCGCCGGCGGGCAGGGCGCGCTGACCGCGCCCTGCGCCCTCTTCGACGGCATCCGGGCCGACGCACAGCCCCTCGGCGAGGCCGCACCCACGGACACCGGCGGCCCGAACCCCAGGAGCCCACCACCATCGCCCGGCTGCCCGGGGTCACACCGACGAGACCATCGCCAAGCGCCTCGGCGCGCGCGGCCGCTGCGAAGCAGGCGTCGGATGCGTTTCAGCGCGGCTGGCCGCGGGGGTAACGACACCCGTCGCCCGGAACCCCGATCGGTCCGCACCTTGACTCGGCCTACGGGGTGCGGCCTACAGGGTGCGGGCCGCCTCGACGCCGTCCGCGATCGTGAACAGGTCCCGGGCCTGCGTGAGGAGCAACAGCCGGTCGAGCTGGTGCGGTACGGGTCCTGCCAGGACCAGGCGACCGGTGCGCAGCAGCATCAGCATCTGATTGAGCATGGAGGAGTCCGCGAAGGAGACCCGGCGGAGGTCGAGGACGATACGGCGGACCTCGGGATCGGCGGCGGCCGCCGTACCCACAGCCCGGAAGGGCTCCAGGGTGTCCTGGTCGAACTCCCCCGCACACACGATGACCCGGACCCCGCCGACGTCCGGCTCGACCCGCACCTGCTGTTCCATCGCCTACTCCCTCCCACCGGTGACCAGCCCATTCTCCCCCTTCGGCCCCGCGCCTCGTACAACAGGAGCGCGAGAAGCGGCGGACCGGGGGCCCGCGCGGCTCCCACAGGTTCCGTACCGCGTCGGTACGTGCACGGCCGCCGGGGGAAGGCGGTGATCGCGGGCCGATCATGGTGGTGCAGGCCGGTCCCGTGCCGGGAGACTTCCCGTGGAGATCACCGGAAGGTGTGTACCCGGCCGTCACCGCCGGGCCGGGCCCCGGTAGGTTCGACAGACGAGGGTGTGCGGCCTTGGCCAAAAGGGCCGCGACGGGGGCCGCACACCCCGGCCCCCACCGGTGAGCAGGCCGGCGCGCGACGTTACCGCCGACCAGGCGACCGCGGCACGATGAACAGCGGCACGATGAACAGGCGCCGGCGTACACCCGAGCCCGCGTAGGTGGCGTTCGAGGGCGGGCCCGGGGCAGTCGCGGCGCGGGGTCAGGGCTTGGCACCCGTGGTCTGCGCGTTCGTGAGGGTCACGGGCTGCCCGCCGGAGTCGTACAGGCGCGTGACGAAGATCCGGAAGCCGAGTTCGCGGAGTCTGATCTCGGCTTCGGCGGTGCCGGCGGATTCGCAGCCGCCGAGGACGGCGCGCATGAGCGGCAGAACGGGCACCAGGCGTCCGCCCACGTGGGCCATCACCCAGTAGTCGTTGCGGCCGTGGGCGGTGTACTCGGGTGTGTCGAGTGCGGCCTCCGCGACATCGGCGCGGGTGATCGCGATGAATTGGCCGCTCTTCGTCCTGACTGTGACCTCGGACCGGTTCTCAGGCATGGGTGCGCTCCTGGTTGCGTGGCATCTCGTCGAAATCGGGTGATCGTGACCCGGACCGTGACCCGGACCGTGACCGTCCCGCCCGGCCGTCGGGTGTGGAGCCCTCACGGATCATTTGGCGTCGAGGTCATTCCTGATCATGGACACGGCTGAGGCCAGTCGGCTGAGGCCGGTCAGCACCTCGCGGATGCCCTCCGCTGCCTGCGGTTCGTCGTTCTTGGCGGCCCCTGCGACGCACTCGTTGCCTCCGTGCTCGAAGGCGGTCAAGGCTTCCGTCCAGAATTCCCGGGCGTTGTCACTCGGGATGGTGTTCAGCTTCTTGGCCTTCGCCACCGCGGTGAGCAGCTCCCGGCAGGCGGTGTCCCGGCTGTCCATCGGGCCCGAGTACACGTTGCTGACCCCGTTCGAGGCGTCGGAGAGGGCCGTGACGCTGCTCTTGCCCCCGGACGACCACCAGTCCTCCAGTTCCTCGGCCGGGGTCGAGCTGCACCCGGCGAGCAGCAGCCCGGTGGCCGCAGCGGTGGCGGCGCGTGTGAGTAAGCGGGCGCGGAAGCGCATGGAACTCCCCAGAGATCGGTTGTGCCGATGCTGCCAGGAATCGCCGCGGCCGGGAGGGCGCGTGACAGTACCGTGACTGCGCGGCCATCGGCGCGCACATCCGGGCCCGCACCGGGCGTACGTCCTCGGACGACAGGAAGCTGACATGACCACATCCCGTACGCACCGCCACCACGGCGGTATCGGCGCCCTCTTCACCGCCGCGGCGCTCGCGGCGACGTTGGCCGGGTGTTCGATGAAGGACGCTGTCTGCCGTGGTGGGGAGTACCCCGTCATGACGGTCGGGGACACCGGCTCCGCCTGCGTCACGAACGGGAAGCCGCCGCCCGAGGGCTACGCGCGCTATCCCGAGGGCAAGGTGCCGAAGCACGTGGACGACACCTGGGACGTGTACTGGCGCACCCACACCCTCGACTCCGAGGGCAACACCGTCGACGCCCCGGCCCCGCGCTAGATGCCTCCTTGGCGGAGTCGGTGGGACCCCCTGCCGACCTCGACGCGCCGGGGACCCCGCGCCGTGCGCCCGGGGCCCGCGCACCCGGAGCCACGCGCACCCGGGGCCCGGCGACCCCGCGTGGCCGGCCACCCCGCGTGCCCGTCGACCGGTCTGCCGGGCAAGCAGCCGTCGGCGTCGGCGTCTCAGTCGATCCGGAGGGTCCCACTCCGCCTTACCTCGACGCCCATGGCACCCACCGCTCGCACCACCGCCCAGCGCTACCCCGATCGCGTCACCTACGCCGGGAAGCCGCCTACGCCATCCGAGACGAGGCACTCGCGGTACACATCGGCTTCACCACCGACGAGGGGCCGATGATCATCCCCACCCTGCACTGCGCGAGGGCAACCGGCTCCTCCTGCACGGTTCGGTCCACGGTCGCTTCATGACCTCCGCCGCGGCCGGCATCCCGGTCTGCGTCACGGCCACCCTCGACGGCCTGATCCTCGGCCGCGCCGCCTCGCACCAATCGGCCGCCTACCGCTCCGTGGTGGTCTTCGGGCAGGCCACCGAGATCGAGGACCTGGAGGAACGCACCGACGCGCTGGCGTGCATCGTGGAGTGCGTCGTCCCGGGCCGCCTCTCCGGGCCCCACGCGGCGCGCCGCCCCGGCGTCGAGGAATCGCAGTACACCGCGGTCCTCATGCTGCCCATCGAGGAGTTCCTCGATCAAGACCCCGCAGCGGCTTCGCCGGGGACGAGCCCAAGGACGACGCGGTCGAGACCTGGGCCGGCTTCATCCCCCTCACCTCCACCACCGGGACCCCCGTACCGGACGGCATCACCGGAACGCGCTTCCAGGCCCCCGCCCCCGCCCTCCTGGACCGCACCAGGCGCGGCCGCCCGGCACGCCCCCGGGCCCAGCCGTACGCCCCGGAGGAGTGGGAGCCAGCGTGCCCGTAGAACCCGTAGAGCCCGTGGGCCGCAACGGCGCCTCACCGGTCCCGGTTCAGGGGATCCGCCAGACGTTGGCGAAGGCCGCGTTCTCGATGGACCGCCGCTGGCGCACCGCTTCCAGCTCCATCACCGCGTCGTTGACGGCAGCCAGCACCGTCGCCACCGCATCACCGTCCCAGGCCGCCTCCTCGTCGGACGTGTCGCGGCCGATACCGACGGCCGCCGCGAGAGCCACGAGTACGGGCTCGTCCTCCTCCCAGCGGCTCCGCGCCCGGCTGCGGCCGGGGGTGTCGACGAGCTCCATGCGCTCGGTCCCGAACGGCAGGCGGCCCCGCCGGGCACGCGTCAGCAGGCCGTCCTCCTCGAACGCGGCCTGGTAGGCCGCGGACAGGTCGCGGCCCCGCCGCCACAGCCAGTCCTCGACGCGCTCGTACGGCACCTGCCGGACCAGCGCCGAATCCGCCGCGGCGAGCAACCGGTCCTCCGGCGCCGGCTGCGCGCCCGGCACGACGAGATCGCCGTCCAGGGCAACGACCTGCGCGGTCAGGAGATCGATCAGTTCGGCACCCGCGAGGGACAGGGACAGGTCGCCCTGCCCCACGGCACCCTCCGGGCGGGGTTCCATGGCAAGGCTGAACAGGTCTTTCGCCGTGGTCATGTACGACTCCCTCGTCGTCGGCCGGACCGGCGTCCCGGGGCCGGGGTGGTGCGGGTCACAGGCCGCTCCTGAGCGCCAGCTAACCACACGCCGCCGACGGACCGGGGCGAACGGACACCGGGCCCCGGCCCGCGGTGCGGTCCGTCCGACCGGCCGTCGGCCGGCGCCCTCCCGGCGGGTGTCACGGTCCTGCGCGTGCAGGCAGCGGTGCTGACAGAACGGGTCCTGGAACGGGTGCGACGCACCCCCGGGGCGTCCGCCCTGCATGCAGTACCTGCACGTGCCGTGGGTGACCGGCGCTGTCCCCCGGCCGATGGACGCAGCGGTGCGGGCGCGGGCCGCGTCCCCGTCCGGCCGGCCCCTGCCGCCGAGCCTGCGCGCATGGCTGACGTACGACAGCCTGCCGGAGCGGTACGTCGTGGCGGTTCTGCGAGACCTGGACGAGTTCGTCGTTTCTCTCGACCAGCTCGGATCGCGCCAAGCCTCTCGTAGTCGCGTGCGTGGCGTAGGGCGGGCATGAGCCGGACCAGCGTGCGCTCGACGACCCACCGGCGCGGCAGGACCACGAATCCGGTGACGTCCTCGGGTCAGCCGACCGTATCGATGGTGAGCGGTAGGTGGCCGACACCGCGGGCCTCCTGTCGATGGACTTCCCGACGTACGCGGCGCCGCCCGGGCCCGCCCCCGGGTACGGCGGCGGGCCCGGTGGTTCAGCCGGTGAAGGCCTCGACGAGGGTCCAGACGGCGAGGCCGGCCATGCAGACGGCGCCGATGCGCTGGACGGTCTTCAGCGGCACCCTCTTGGCGATGAACTGCCCCGCCACGAGGGCGAGTGCGGACACGGACATGAGGGCCACCGCCGAGCCGATCGCCGTGGGCAGCCATCCGTTGGAGGCGGCGAGGTTGGCGGTGGTGATCTGGGTCAGGTCACCCCACTCGCTGATGAAGACGGCCATGAACGCGGTGGTGTAGACGGGCCAGAAGCCCGTCACGATCTTGCTGTCGGCGTCTTCCCCGTCGTCGTTCCCACTGCGGAGCAGTACGAACGCACCGAAGGCGAACAGGGCCGCGGACACGAGCTTGACGGCCATGTTCGGCAACAGGCCGAGCAGGCTGCCCGCGCTCACCGCGATGGCGACGTGCACGATGAACGCGGTCGACGTGCCGAACCACACGTACAGGGGGCGCATGCGCGTGCCCATGGCCAGCGAGGCGAACATGGTCTTGTCGGGAAGCTCGGCGAGGAAGATCAGCCCGAAGGCGGTCAGGATCGCCACTGGGTCGAAGGTCATTCCGGGTCTTTCTGCTGGGGCCGGGCCGCCAGCTCCTTCTGCACCCCGGGCGGGCGACGGGAAGAACCACTCGGCCCGGCGCGACGAAGCAGCCCACATGGAGATGGGGGCCTGGTCATGCCGTAGCCGAAGGTCTCGTCCACCCCAGGATGCGGGGCCCGGTGGCCGGGATACCCAAGGGCATCCAGCGTGTCGACCAGCGGTATTACAGGACTACTCCCCTTCGCTGCCGACCATTCTAACCTCATCGACCCGCGGGCCCCGGCCGGCCGGCCCGGGTGCGCTGCGGGGGTCAGGCCAGGCCGGCCCCCAGGGCGAGGCGCGCCGCCTCGGCCACGTCCCGGATGCCGGCCTGGGCGAACAGGTTGTTGATGTGGGTCTTGACCGTGACCTCGCTGACGAGGAGCCGTCCGTCGATGGCGCGGCTCGGGAGGCCCTGACCGATGAGGCCGAGCACCTCGCGTGCGCAGGGTGAGGTTGCCCGGAAGGGGTGCGGGCGCGGGGGCGGGCCGTGGCGCGGGGGGCCGCGGACAGGTAGCGGGCCTGTACGGCGAGGTCGAGCACCGACTGCCCCGCGGCGTCGGCGCGGATCGCCGGGGCGATGTCCCGGCGTCCCGCGTGCTCGGTCAGGTAGCCGCGCACTCTGGCGCTCAGTGCGGCCATGATCGATTCGTCGTCGGCGAACTCGTGGGCGAGAGCACCGACAGGTGACCTCACGGCTCCACGGCTAAACGCGGCTAAACGGCTGGCGGTATGACATCGGGGCCCGGACCACATGCGGACGCTGTTGGTTTATTCGGGCCCGTGCGTGACGTCGGCTCCCAAGACCTGGTTGTGGTCTTGGGAGCCGGCGTTGTCGTATGGGGTGGGTGTC